>CANJKG010000119.1 GCA_947474775.1 Caulobacteraceae bacterium
ACCAGCAGCCAGAAGGAGATGTTGTTCATCCGCGGGAAGGCCATGTCCGGCGCGCCGATCATCAGCGGCACGAACCAGTTGCCGAACCCGCCGATCATCGCCGGCATGACCATGAAGAAGATCATGATCAGGGCGTGGGCGGTGACCACGGCGTTGTAGCCGTGCTTGGAGGCCTCGATGAGGCCGGTCGAGGCCAGCCAGCTGCCTTCTCGGAACACCTGGATGCCCGGCTCGGCCAGCTCCCACCGGATCAGACCGGAGAGCGCGCCGCCCACCAGGCCCGCCATGATGGCGAACAGCAGGTAGAGGGTGCCGATGTCCTTGTGGTTGGTCGACAGGAACCAGCGGGTGAAGAAGCCCGGCTTGTGGTCGTGGCTGTCGTGGTGGTCGTCGTGTGCGGCGGCTTGGGCCATCTTACGCGTGTCCTGGGATCAGTTCGCGGCCGGCGCGGCGGGCGCGGCCGGCGGGGCGGGCGTGGGCGTGGCGGGCGCGACAGCCGCGGCGGGGGTCCCGGCGACGGTGGCGGCCTCGGCGGCCGGAGCGGTCTCCGGAGCGGTGGCGGGCGCGGGCTGGGGCGCCTTACTGGCCACCCAGGCGTCGAACGCGGCCTGCGAGACCACATGCACCTCGATCGGCATGAAGGCGTGGTCGACGCCGCACAGCTCGCGGCACTGGCCGTAATAGACGCCTTCCTTCTCCGCCTTGAACCAGGTCTCGTTGACCCGGCCCGGCACGGCGTCGGTGATGATCCCGAACGAGGGCACCGCGAAGGCGTGGATCACGTCGGCGCCGGTGACCAGCACGCGGACCACCTTGTTCACCGGCACCACCAGCGGCTCGGTGGCGGCCAGGCGGTAGGGGACCTTCTTGGCGAGCGCCTGCTCCTCGGGGAGCATGTTGGAGATGATCTCGCCGATCTTCTGGTCGGGGTACTCATAGCCCCAGTACCATTGGTAGCCCGTGGCCTTGATGGTCAGGTCGGCCTTGGGCATGTCGTGGTAGGCGAACAGCAGCCGGAACGAGAAGATGGCGATGACCATCAGGATCAGCACCGGAAGCACCGTCCAGATGATCTCGATGGGGGTGTTGTGGCTCCAGCGGGCGGGCGTCGGGTTCGCCTTCCTGTTGTAGCGAACCACGATCCAGACCAGCAGGCCCAGCACCAGCAGGGTGATGCCCGTGATGACCGGCATCAGGACCGCATTGTGGAAGAAGATCGCGTCGTGCCGGAGCGGGGTCACCCCCGGCTGCAGGTCGATCCCGCCCGGCGTGGGCTGGCCCAACAGATCTTCAGCCAGGGCGCTCACGCCCCAGAATGCCCCCAAAGCGCCCGCACAGAGCCTTGCGGCCAGCGTTCGCATCCCCTGAAACCTTGACTTCATGTCCCCTCGGTCTGCTTGGCCGGCCACGCGCCCCACGAAACTGACGATCGCCCCGCCGACTGTCGATAAGGACCCGTCCGACGCTGGCGAACGCGTCTGGCCTGCCCCTTCAGCGCGCGTGCATACGCGCATCACCGGAGCTTGCCAAGCGGTAGCGGACCCGCGCTTCGCACCGTAATCCTAACTGCCCTGGAGATTCGCCGCCATGCACCTCCATCCCGACACGGAACGCACGATCCGCCGCGAATTCGACGACCTGGTCAACCTGTCGCAGGCGGAGCTGCGCGCCTGGCTGAAGACGCCGCAGAGCCGGGCCGTGGGCATGCGCCGTCGCGGCGAGACCGAGTCGGTGGGCCGCCAGTCCGCCCGCCGCATCCTGGCCATCCGCGACACACCGGCCGACGACCTCACGCAAGCCGACTACGCGCACATGCGGAAGGTGATCGGCTACTGCCGCCGCCACCTGGCCCAGCGACCCCTTGCCCGGGCGAAGGGTGGCGACCTCACCGACACCCGCTGGCGCTGGAGCTTGATGAACTGGGGCCACGATCCCTTGAGGCGCTAGAGGACGCTCCAGGGATCGAACAGGGCGCTGAACTCGGTCCCGATCGCCAGGTAGCCCTCGGCGGCGTAGTGCAGGGCGTCGTCCTGCATGGCCAGGTCGGCGGCGGCGAAGGAGGCGGCGTGGGGATCGGCCTCGTCCACCTCCGCCTGCGCCTGGGCCACCGCCTCGAAGCCCGGCGCGCCCACCCGGGCGAACAGGATCTGGCCGGCGTCGTCGCCCATCCAGTCCGACCGGATCGCCCCGAACAGGGCCTCCAGGTTGCAGGCGTAGGCCTCGGCCTTGGCCTCGGCGAACCCGTCCTGCTCCCCCTGGACGAAGAACACGGCGTCCACCGGCGCAGAGTTCAGGTCGGCGCGCGCCGCGTTCACCCGCGCCGCCGTCAGGTCGAACATCTCGTCATGCGAGGCCGGGGACCAGTCGAGCTCGTCCGGGTCCTGCGCCAGGCCGGTGGAGCCCTTCACCGACTTGACGATGAACAGCGGCTCGGACGGATGCGCCAGGCGGAACTCGTGGGCGAACGCCACCTCGGGGCCCCAGGCGCCGGGATTGGCCACCGTGCCGGTGTTGACACCCGGCTGCAGCATCTCGAAGCCGCCGATGTAATTGTTCCAGATGTAGGTGAGGGGGTCCGCAGACGCGTAGGCGGCGGGGACGGTCTCGGCGGTCATTCCGAAGCCCAGCGCATTCGACTGACCGGCGAAAACCACAAACGTCAAACGTACATCCTCATGAAGGCGAAGCCGGGCCGCCCTTCCCGCGGCCGGTTGGTGACAGCCTTCAACGCTCGAGCCTCCGGGTCGATCCCGAATGGCCGTCCACTGACGAAAGGAAGTGGCGATGGATGTTATCGGAACAGCATCGGTGGGTGACGCGGCGCCGCCCGCTCCCTATCTTCCCGGGATGAACGCCATCAGCCCCGCTCCCTCGCTCCTCGACGCCGCTGGCGTCGATCCCGCCCGCGCCCGCGACATCCTGGGCCAGGCCCTGACCGGGGCCGACGACGGGGAGCTGTTCGTGGAGCGGGCGGAAAGCGAATCGTTCCTGTTCGACGACGGCCGCATGAAGTCGGCGGCCTATGACGCCACCGAGGGCTTCGGCCTGCGGGTGGTGGCCGGCGAGACCGCCGGCTACGCCCACGCCAGCGAGATCTCCGAGGCCGCGATCCGGCGGGCCGCCGAATCAGCGGCGCTCGCCAAGCGCGGCTACGCTGGCGTCGCCGCCGAGGGCCCCCGGCCCACCAACGCCAAACTCTATGGCGAGGACGATCCGCTGGCCTCGCCGGACTTCTCCGACAAGGTCGCCCTGCTGCAGGAGATCGACGCCTGGGCCCGCGCCCGCGATCCGCGCGTGGTGCAGGTAATGGCCTCCCTGGCCGGCGAGCGGCGCACCGTCGAGATCCTGCGCGCCGACGGCCGGCTGATCCGCGACGTGCGGCCGCTAGCGCGGATCAATGTCCAGATCACCGTGGAGCGCGATGGCCGCCGCGAGAACGGCTACACCGGCTCCGGCGGCCGCGCCGGCTTCGAGACCTGGATCACCACCGAGAACTGGCAGGGCGCGGTGGACGAGGCCCTGCGCCAGGCGCTGGTGAACCTGGAGGCCGTCCCCTGCCCCGCCGGCGAGATGGACGTGGTCCTCGGCCCGGGCTGGAACGGCGTCCTGCTGCACGAGGCGGTGGGCCACGGGCTGGAGGGCGACTTCAACCGCAAGGGCACCTCGGCCTTCTCCGGCAAGGTCGGCGAGCGGGTGGCCGCGCCGGGCGTCACCGTGTTCGACGATGGCTCAATCCTGGGCCGGCGCGGCTCGCTCACCATCGACGACGAGGGCACCCCCACCGAGCGCACCATCCTGATCGATGACGGCATCCTGGTGGGCTACATGCACGACCGGATGAGCGCGCGGCTGATGGGCCAGGCGCCCACCGGCAACGGGCGACGCCAGTCCTACGCCCACATGCCCATGCCGCGGATGACCAACACCGGCATGCTGGGGGGCGACATCCCCCGCGAGGAGATGATCGCCTCCACCAAGCGCGGCCTCTACTGCGCCAACTTCGGGGGCGGCCAGGTGGACATCACCAACGGCAAGTTCGTCTTCCAGTGCACCGAGGCCTATCTGATCGAGGACGGTAAGGTCACCACCTCGGTGAAGGGCGCCACCCTGATCGGCGACGGCCCCTCCGCGCTGACCCGCGTCACCATGATCGGCGACGACTTCGGGTTCGACCCCGGCATCGGCGTCTGCGGCAAGCAGGGCCAGAGCGTGCCGGTGGGCGTCGGCCAGCCCTCGCTCAAGCTCACCGGCCTGACGGTGGGCGGGACGAGTTTGTAGGCGAACACCGGTTGTCTGATCCAAGCCCGTCATGGCCGGGCTTGTCCCGGCCATCCAGGATCACCGCGTCTCAGGACAGACGCGACGGGCCGGCTGTGCCGCCTAAGCCTCCCGATCCGCCCTGATCGCCGCCGGGCTCACCGTCTGGTGTCGCCGTCCAGCGTCGGCGCGATGGGCTCGGGCTGCGGGTGCGAGGCCGGGTCGTTCACCCCATGCGCCCAGTGCTTGATGAAGAAGCTTAAGCCCACGAAGGCCACGCCGCAGCCCACCCCCACCCAGCCCAGCTTGTGGAAACCCGCCAGGGAGGTGGCCAGCGCGCCGGCCGGATCGAGCACCTGGCCGCCGACGGTCTCGGTCCCCATGAGGCCTGCGATCTTGCCGCCCACGTACTGGGCGATGGACGAGGACAGGAACCACACCGCCATCATGAACGAGACCACCGAGGGGACCGACAGCTTGGTGATCTCCGAGAGCCCCACCGGGGAGAGGAACAGCTCGCCCACGGTGTGCAGCAGGTAGAGCAGGCCCAGCATCATCAGCGGCATCCGGAAGCTGGGATCCGCCATCCCCTGCGCCCACACCACCACCAGGAAGCCCAGGCCCACCTGCAGCAGGCCCAGGCCGAACTTCAGGGTCGGGTTGGGATCGCGGCCGCGGCGGGCGAGCCCCGCCCAGAGGGCCGCGAACACCGGCGCCAGGATCAGGATGAAGCCGGCGTTGAACGACTGGGTCTGGGCCGCGGTTAGGCGGGTGTCGATCCATTGCCACCAGGCGCCCGGCGTCACGCCTGCGGCGGCCAACTGCTCGGGCGTGCCCACCGGCATCCCCAGGAAGCTGGTGGCCCGGCTGGTCAGGTCGAGGTTCACATTGCGGTCGGCGAACAGGTTGAGCGAGGTGCCGGCCTGCTCGAACAGGGTGAAGAACACCACCGCCCCGAAGATCAGCACCACGGCCAGCATCATCCGCTGCCGCTCCACCCATGTCTTGCACACGAAGGCGAGGATCGCGACGATGGCCGCGAGCGAGAGCACCGTCGAGATGCTAAGCGCCGCCCCCACCCAGTCATTGCGCTGCACCAGCAGCCAGACCAGGCCCACGCCCGCCACGCCGCCCAGGTAGATCAGCCATTCGCGGCTGATCGGGCCCGCCACGCCCTCGCGCAGCATCTCCGGCCTGGGCGGCTCGCCCTTGCCCTGCAGCAGCGGCTTGCCGAGCACGAACACCACCAGGCCCGCCGCCATGCCGATCCCGGCCAGGCCGAATCCCCAGCCCCAGCCGAAGGTGAGCCCCAGGTAGCCGCAGAGCACCGAGGCCCAGAACGCGCCCAGGTTGATGCCGTAGTAGTAGAGGGTGAAGCCGGAATCCCGCCTGGGGTCGCCCTGCGGATAGAGCTGGCCCACGATGGTGGAGATGTTGGGCTTGAGGAATCCCACCCCCATGATGATCAGCGACAGCGCCAGGTAGAAGACGTTGACGCCTCGCGTGTCGCGGACTTCGCTCATGCTGTAGGCGTTGGCGGGCAGGATCGCCGGCAGGCTCGATCCCTGCGGCAGGCCCTTCACCTCCAGCCCGCCGCCGGCCGCGGCGGTGAAGGCGTAGGGCTGGCCGCCCACCATAAGCCGCACCTCGCGCTCGTCGCCCCGTCCCTCCGCGCGCACCTCATAGGCCTGGCCCGCATAGGTGAGCGTCTGTTCGGCGGGACGGCCCTCGAAAGCCATCAGTCCATGGCCCGCCACCAGCAGCACGGCCCCGAAGGCGATGGCCTTGCGAGTGCCCAGGTAACGGTCAGCCAGCAGGCCGCCGATCAGCGGCAGCAGATAGACCAGCGAGGTGTAGGAGCCGAACGTACTGCCGGCCATCTCGTCGTCGAACAGGAAATGCTGGGTGAGGAAGAAGATCAGGATGCCCCTCATCCCGTAGTAGGAGAACCGCTCCCACATCTCGGCGAAGAACAGCACGATCAGCCCGCGCGGATGGTGGCGCAGCATCTGCCGCAGGACGGGCAGGCCGGTCACCACCGTGATCAGGATGCCCAGGAGGATGACGAGGTTCATGCGGGGCTTTCCGTGGCCGGCGAGGGGGCGAGAAAATCATGGGCCCCTCCTGCGCACAAGCGAGCTGAACCGGGAGCCGCGACCGTGCCCGCGCGTTGTGGATCACAGGAGAACCGCCCATGCTCACGCCCGGCCCCGACCATCCCATCACCCTCGAGCCCGGCGCGCGCCGCTGGCGCGCCCTGTTCGCGGGCCACGTGATCGCCGACACCTGCGACGCTGTGGTCCTCCGGGAGGCGCACCTCGCCCCGGTGGTCTATTTCCCGCCCGCCGATGTGGCCCTGGAGTACATGTCGCGCACCGATCGCTCCACCCACTGTCCCTACAAGGGCGACGCGGCCTACTACACCCTGCTGATGGACGGCCAGTTCGCCGAGAACGCCGCCTGGACCTATGAGACGCCCTTCCCGGCCATGGAAGGGATCGCCGGCCGGATCGCCTTCTATCCCGAGAAGGTCGAGGTCTATCAGGCGGACGACGCCTCGGTGAACCCCCACCACGTGGACGCCGCCCCCGCCGACCGCCGCGCCGTGGACGAGGTGGTCCTGCACACCGATGCCGGCGACGGCCACAGCCAGCGCGACCCCTGGCCGGCCACGGTGGAGAATCCCGTCACCCACGATGGCGGATTGCGCTGACTCAGTAGGCGAAATCCTCAAAGGCCCGCGAGGCGTCGCCGGCCCAGCGGGTCTCGTAGAGCTGCAGGAGCCGTTCGGCCGGGGTGATCCCGCTGGCGGCGATCTCGTCCAGTTCGCCCAGGTAGCCGGTCTCGTCCACCAGGCCGCCGGACAGGCGGTTGCGGCGCTTCAGCCCTTCCCGGGCGATGACCAGCATGTCCTTGGCCACGTCCTGCACGGTGCGCCCGGAAATCTCAGCCTTCAGGCCAAGGCGGGTGACGTCGGCGCGCAGGCGCTCGTGGTCCTCGATCTTCCAGCCCTTGCAGAGGTCCCAGGCGGCGGCCAACGCTGCGGCGTCATAGAACACCCCCGTCCAGATGGCCGGCAGGCCGCAGAGCCGGCTCCAGGGGCCGGAATCGGCGCCGCGCATCTCCAGGTACTGCTTCAGCCGCACCTCGGGGAAGATGGTGGTGGTGTGGTCGGCCCAGTCCTTGAGGGTCGGCCGCTCGCCCGGCAGTTCGGGCAGCTTGCCAGCCATGAAATCGCGGAATGACCGGCCGGCCACGTCGATGTAGCGGCCCTCGCGCTTGACGAAATACATCGGCACGTCGAGGGCGTAGTTGGCGTAGCTCTCAAACCCGAAGCCGTCGCGGAACACGAAGTCCAGCATGCCGGTGCGGTCGGGATCGGTGTCCGTCCAGACGTTGGCCCGCGACGACACGAAACCGGAGGGCTTGCCTTCGATGAACGGCGAACTGGCGAACAGGGCGGTGACGATCGGCTGCAGGGCCAGGCTCATGCGGAACTTGGCCGTCATGTCGGCCTCGGAGCCGAAGTCCAGGTTGGCCTGCACCGTGCAGGTGCGGAACATCATGTCGAGGCCGAGCCCGCCCACCTTGGGCATGTACTGGCGCATGATCCTGTAGCGGCCCTTGGGCATCACCGGGATCTGGTCGCGCCGCCAGGTGGGCGTGAAGCCCAGGCCCAGGAAGCCGAGACCCAGGCCGTCGGCCACGGTCTTCACCTCCTGCAGGTGGGCGCCGGTCTCCTCGCAGATGTCGTGGATGGTCTCCAGCGGCGCGCCGGACAGCTCGAACTGGCCGCCGGGCTCCAGGCTGACATTGGCCTTGCCGCGCTCCAGGGCGATCAGGGTCTCGCCCTCGTAGACCCCGGCCCAGCCGAATTCCATCAGGCCTTCGAGCAGAGCCTTGATGCCGCCCTTTTCACCTGGGGGAGGCTCGTAGGGGACTGGCTCATGCGTGCCCAGGCGGAAGACGAACTTCTCGTGCTCGGCGCCCACGCGCCATTGGTCGGCGGGCTTGGCCCCGGCTTCGAACCAGCGGACCAGGTCCTCGAACGTCAAGGGTCGGTCCTTGCACGCGACGTCGGCCATTGGTGATCTCCCAGCCCCACAAACGCACGGCGGCGTTCTCTAGGCCCATTGGCGAGATGGAGGCAATCTCCCGCGGATCAAGCCCGCCAGTCGCCGAGGGCGGCCTGCCACAGGGTGAGCGCGCTGATCGCGGCCGTGTCGGCCCGCAGGATTCGCGGGCCGAGCGTGGCGGGAACGGCGTAGTCCAGGGCGCGCAACGTCGACCGCTCAGCCGGTGAAAACCCGCCTTCCGGCCCGATCAGCATGGCCCAGGGCGCGGCGGGCGCGTCCCTCAACGCCTCCAGCACGGGCCTCGCGTCGCCGGCCTCGTCGCAGAACAACAGCCGCCGGTCGGCCGGCCAATGGGCGATCAGCCGCTCCAGCTTCACCGGCGCCGTCACTTCGGGGACGTCCAGCCGTCCGGTCTGCTCGGCGGCCTCCACCGCGATGGCCTGCAGCCGGTCGACCCTCGTATGGTCGGCGTTGGTCCGCTCGGTGGTGACCGTCAACACGCGGCGCGCCCCTAGCTCGGTGGCTTTCTCGACAATGGTCTCCAGCCGCGCGCGCTTCACCAGCGCGATGACCAGGTCCAGGTCCGGCCCAACGGCCTGCGGTCTTTCCAGTCCCTCCGCGCTCAGCCTCACCGCCCGCTTCCCCACCGCTGTCACCCGCGCGCGCCACTCCCCGTCGCGGCCGTTGAACACCAGCAGTTCGTCGCCCACCGCCTGGCGCATCACCGCCGCCAGATAGCGGCTCTGTCCCTCGTCCAGGTCGAGCGCGGCGCCGGCGGCGAGGTCATGGGGGACGTGGAGGCGGATCATGCTTCGGTTGTAACCCAGGCGGGCGCTGGCGACAGCCGCCGCATGCCGCGCTAGTCTCCCGCCCATGTCCAAGCACGACGACGAAGCCGAGTTCGACGCCCACCAGCTGGCCCTGGTGCGCTGGCAGCAGCACGCCATCGAGGCCGGCGAGAAGCTGGCTATCGTCTTCGAAGGACGTGACGCGGCCGGCAAGGACGGGGCGATCCGGGCGGTCACCCAGCACCTGTCTGTGCGCAACACCCGCGTGGTGGCGCTGCCGAAGCCTTCCGACCGCGATCGCAGCCAGTGGTTCTTCCAGCGCTATGTGCGCCACCTGCCGGCCGGCGGCGAGACGGTGATCTTCAACCGCTCCTGGTACAACCGCGGCGGGGTCGAGCGGGTGATGGGTTTTTCCACGCCTGAGGACCAGGAGGCCTTCCTGCGCGAGGCCCCTATCTTCGAGGCCATGCTGCTGTCGAGCAGCCTGCGGCTGGTGAAATTTTGGCTGGACGTCTCCAAGGACGAGCAGGCCAGGCGCCTGAAGGAACGCGCCACCGACCCGCTGAAGGCGCTGAAGCGCTCCCCCCTGGACGCCGCCGCCCAGGAGCGCTGGGACGCCTACACCGAAGCGCGCGACGAGATGCTGACCCGCACCCACATGCCGGACGCGCCCTGGATCTGCGTGCGCTCCGATCACAAGAGGACCGCACGGCTGAACATCATCCGCTGCCTGGTCCACAGCTTCGCGCCCAAGGCGATCCGCGCCAAGGTCGACAAGCCGGACCCCGGGGTGGTCTTCCCCTTCGAGCTCGCCGCGCTGCAGGACGGCCGGCTGGAGCGGTAGGGCGCGTGAGGACGACGCTCGCCGCCGGCGAGGCACGGCGCATCGCGCTCGCCGCCCAGGGCCTCGGCGCACGGTCGCCGGGCGAGGTCGGCAAGCGACAGTTGCTGAAGACCGTGGAGCGGCTGGGCGTGGTCCAGATCGACTCCGTCAACGTCGTCTCGCGCACCCACTACCTGCCGGCCTTCTCGCGCCTGGGCGCCTATCCGCGCGCCCTGCTGGAGGAGGTC
>CANJKG010000120.1 GCA_947474775.1 Caulobacteraceae bacterium
GCCGACCTTGGCGTGGTCGTGGAACAGGTGCTCGGTGAGGGCCCCGACGACGATCGGCCCGGCGCCGAAGGAGAAGATGCCGGTGAAGACCATCTTCAGGCTGGTCATCCGTCCCCGCAGCGTGTCGGGCGCGATGAGCTGCAAGGCCGCCATCAGCGGGCCCGGCGCGAACACCACGAACCCTGTGGCGACGAAGGCCGCGATGGAGACCGCGGCGTTCGGGGAGAACAGGGCGACCGCCGCGACCGGCATGGCGAGCCACGGGGCCAGGATGTAGATCAGGAACAGTCCGTCGCGCCGTCCCCTGGACCGCAGCCGGTCCGCCAGCGCGCCCCAGAAGATGCTGCCCAGCAGGCCCGCGATCATGCCCGCGGCAATGACCAGGCTGATCTGCGCGGCCGACCAGCCATGGACGCGGCCGAAGAAGGTCGGGCTCCAGGAGGCGAACATGGTGCCGATCAGCGAGATCAGGGTGGAGGCGACGAAGTAGCAGGCGATCAGTCGCCTGTTGTCGAGAACGAAGCCCGAAAGCCTGGCCGGCGCGGGGCGTGACGCGTCCGTCTTCGGGCGTCTCCGTGCGGAATCATCGATGGGGATCGTGAACACCAGCCCCGCGAACAACAGGCCGGGCAGGCCCGTCAGCACGAGGGCGACCTGCCAGGGCTCGAGTGAACTGAGGAGCGGAATAACCGTCGAGCCATGGACGCCAAGTGCGGTCACCAAGGCGCCACCGGCCACCAGGGCGATGGCGCCGCCGCCAGTGGCCGCCGAGTAGAACAGTCCGATGGCGGTGGAGACCCGATCGCGGGCGAACAGGCTGGCGATGATCGACATGGCCGAGGGGATCAGGGCGGCCTCGCCGACACCCAGCATCGCACGCGCCACCGCCAACTGGCCGAACGTGGTCGCCAGGCCCGAGCAGCTGGCCGCCAGGGACCAGACCACCACGCCGGAAAAAAGGATGGTCTTCCTCGGGAATCGGTCGACGCCCCAGCCGGCCAGCAGCACGCACACCGAATAGGGGAGGGAGAAGATCGGCCCGTGCAGGGCGCCCAGCTGGGTGTCGCTCAGCGCCAAGGTCTTGCCGATGGGGTCGAGCAGCAGGGCGAAGATCTGCTTGTCGAGGTGGCCGAACAGATAGGCCACCATCAGTATGCCCAGGCCGTAGCCCGCCGACCTCGGCCAGAGCGTGGTCCCGCCAGGGATCCCGTCGGCCGAGAGGTTGTTGTCTGTGGTCTTCATGGCTTCGAAGCTTCCAGGCGAATGGGTGTTCGGTTGCAGGCCAGTACGTCAGGCCAGGATCGCGATGGCGACCTTGTCGCTATCGGCCCGGATTTGATGTCGACCGTCACCAAGCGCTTCGGTGGCTGACCACGGTCTTGAACTGGCCCTTCAGCTTGTGAGGATGACGACCTCGTCGCCTTCGGTTTGGAACCGCGTGTCGAATCCGGCCTTGCGGCTCATGTCGGCCATGTAGGTGGCGAGCTTGTCGAACAGCGGCGAGCCGTTCTTCAGGGGCTCGGGTTGGCTGCCGGAATTGATGTAGCAGGGATGGAAGGAGACGCGGGATATGCGCCGGTCCTGGACCTCGCACCTGACGATGATGGTCTGGCGCGCCTCTGGGTGGAAGGGATAGGTCGGCGTCTCCGGGCGATGGCCGAAGGTGTACTCCGGATAGCGCGCCATCATCTCCAGCAGGGCGGGGCTCGTGGCGCTGACCTGGTGGGTCACGTCCATGGCGAAGTTGCCCATGCCGTGGAAGATCACCTTGCCCTTGTAGACCTGGACCGGCTTGAGGATGTGCTGGTGGTGGCCGAGCACGATGTCGGCTCCGGCGTCGATGGCCGCATGCGCCACCTCTGTCTCGTAGTCGGCGATGGCGGCGGGGGCGAAGTGGATGCCCCAGTGCGGGGTGACCACCACGATGTCAGCTGCCTCCCGCGCCTTGCGGACGTCGTCGCACAGGGCCTCCAGGTCTTCCTTGAAGGGATAGGTCTTGATGTCGGGCGCGGTGCCGGGCTGCTCGATCTCCACCTGCTCGTAGTGGGTGCGGACGCGGATCGGGACGGCGCCGGGACGGCCGGCGGCGGCGGCGTAGCCGGGCAGCAGGATCGAGGAATAGCCCAGGAAGGCCACCTTGGCCTCGCCACAGTCCATGATCGCGGGCCTGCGGGCCTGCTCCAGATCCTTGCCGGCCCCGCAGACCTTGATACTGCGCGCCTCAAGCTGGCGCAGGGTCTCGAAGAAGGCGCCGTAGCCGGAATCCATGTGGTGGTTGTTGGCGAAGGTGACGACGTTGAAGCCGGCCGAGGTGAAGGCGTCGAGGTTCTCGGGCCTGGCGCGCACCTCCCCGCGCGTGGCCGGGTTGCGCTCGCCTACCTCGGAGTAGTTCGACTCGCAGTTGGCGAACGCGACGTCGGCGGCGGAAATGATCGGGCGGACGAGCTCGAAGATCGACGGCGGATCGGCCCGGTCCACCACCACGTCGCCCACCGCGCAGAAGACCGATACGTCCTTCCTCGCCATTCCCAGCTCCCCCTCCGGATGCCGTCCGCGATTTTCTAGGTCGCCGACCTACTATGCAAGCAGGTAGCCCCCCTTGGCCCGTTGGTCGCGGCGGAATCCGCAGGCCTTCGGCGAAGAATGCGCGGAATTCAAAACCGAGTCCGTTTTTTGTATGGTCCGCGGCCCCCAATGGCTGTCCGCCCGGCCCGCCGGCCCTCCATTGATGGTCTTTGTCTCAGAAAGCCGGCATTCCGTCGGTGGCCTGACGCGATCCGTGGCCTAAGCTGACGGAAAGAGGCTGGAAGACGCGCGCCTCGTCGGGGAGTGGACATGAGCACCGCAAGCCAGGCCGCGAAGACCGCGCCCCTGCCGGGACCCTCGAGGGAGCGGATTATCCCCGACCATGTGCCGCCGGAGCTGAACTTCGACCGGCCGTTGAACCGCCACTTCACCCTGGGGGGCGGGACGCATCGATGCCTGGGCTCACACCTGGCGGGGCGTGAGCTGCGCATCGCGCTCAGTGAGTTCCTGCGCCGCATCCCCCCCTTCCGCCTGTGGCCGGACGCTCCCGTCACCGTCCACCCGGGCCTGATGGCGCTGCCCCACCTGCACCTCGTCTGGGATTCACCCCGCGGGCAGACCGGGCGCTAGACGTGGCGGCGCAGGGGGAAGGCTGGATGCCGCGCATCCTGCGCGGCGCGCCGGCGCAGCCAGAGATCGCGCCGACGAAGCGTTTCTACATCATGGTGCTCATGGCCGCGGTCACCGCCTTGGCCATGACCGACCGCAACATCCTCAGCATCCTGCTAGTGCCGATCAAGCAGGAGCTGAAGGTCAGCGACACCGCCATGGGATTGCTGACCGGCACCGCCTTCGCCGTTGTCTACGCCACCACAGCCATCCCGCTCGCCAGGGTGGCCGACGTGGGCAACCGGCGGACACTGCTTGTGGTCTGCCTGGCGGTCTGGAGCGGGGCTACGGCGCTGAGCGGGTTCGCGACCTCATATCTGCAACTCCTGGTCGCGCGGATCGGCGTGGCGGGCGGGGAGGCGCCGGCAAATCCGGCGATCACCTCGATGATCGCCGACCTTTACCCGCCGGAACGCCGGGCGACGGCGCTTGGCGCCATCCTCATCGGTCTGGGTCTCGGCGTCATGTTCGGCTCCGTGTGCGGCGGCCTGCTGGCTCAGGAGCTTGGTTGGCGGGCGGCCTTCTTCGCGGTGGGCGTACCGGGAATCCTGCTGGCGATCCTGATCTGGCTGACGGTGCCCGAGCCGCTCCGCGGCGGGACGAATGGACTGCACGAGGATCCTGACAGCCGCTCGATCTGGCTGGCCCTGCGCTACATGATGACCGTGCCCAGCTTCCTGCACATCCTGTCGGCCAAGACTTTCATGCAGATCTCCAGCCAGGCGTCGTTGATCTGGGCCCCGGCCTTCCTGATCCGCGTCCACGGCCTCAGCCTGGCGGAGACGGGGCTCTACTACGGCGTGGCCATCGCCCTCGCCACCTTCTTCGCGGCGGTGATCGGCGGCCCGATCAGCGACCGGCTGGCGCGCAAGGGCCCCGCGGGACACTTGCGGTTCTGCATCGTTTCGATGGTGTTGTCCGGCCCGACGGCGGTGGGACTGGCCCTCGCCCCATCGGCGGCCTGGGCGGTGGCTTTCATCTTCCTGTACGGGTTCGTCTCTGCCCTCAACAACACCGCCTCCATGGCCGGGGCGCTCGCGGTGGTGCGGCCGCAGATGCGGGGCGTCATGACCGCCGTGGTCAATTTCGTCTACAGCCTGCTGGGCGCGGGCCTCGGCGGGCTGATCGTCGGCCTGCTGAACGACGTCCTGGAGCCCAGGTACGGCGACCAGGCGATCCGATACTCCCTGCTGATCATGCCGGTGGCGAGCACCATCGCGGCCGTGTCGTATTACCTGGGATCGAGGACGCTAGACCGCGACGCCAAGCGCGCCGAGAGTCCCGTCTATGCGCCGCCTTCCACCTAGGCCAGGCCCAGCATGGCCTTCAGCTCGGGTCGGCTGATCTTGAGGCTGGTGGTGCGCGGGAAGGCGTCGATGAACTTCACGTCCACCGGCACCTGGTAGAAGGCCAGCCGCTCTTTCAGGAACGCCTTGAGCGCCTCCGGATCGATGTCCGCGCCAGTCGCCTCGATGATCGCCACGGGGACCTGGCCCAGCCGCTGGTCGGGGAAGCCCACAACCGTGGCCTCACGGACGCCGGGATACTGGCGGATGATCGGGGCGATCTCGTCGGGGAGGATCTTGAATCCGCCGCGGTTGATGGCGTCGTCGGTGCGGCCGTGGATGTAGAGGAAGCCGTCCTCGTCCAGGCGGGCCAGGTCGTTGGTGCGGATCCAGTCCGGCGAAAAGCGCCTGGAGAAGATCTCCAGCTGGCCGACCTCGCCGGTCTTCTGCAGCGCGCCTGTATCGGGGTCGACGGTCCTCAGCTGGACGTCCGAGCGGGGCCGCCCGACGCTGCCGCGCTTGGCCTCGGCGAACTTCTGGTGGTCGGGGAGGGACCAGCCGGCCACGCCCCCCAGGAACTCGGCCGCGCCATAGTCGATGAGCACCGGCATGCCGAAGCGTTCCTCGAACGCGCGCTGGGTGTCGGGGTCGAGGGCGGCCGTGCCGCTGCGTACCACTCGCAGGCTGGCGAGCGCCTCCTTTGGGGTGTCGGACTCAAGCACCATCCGGATCATCGCCGGCACCAGGCTGGCGGCCTTGGGCCTGTAGGTCTGGACGGCCTTCACCCAGCGGTCGACCTCGAACTTGTCGAACAGCACCACCGGGCGCGCCTGGTACATGGCCATCAGCAGGCCGAAGATGCCGCCGGCGTGGGTGAAGGGCGCGAGCACGATCGCCGGCGAGGTCTTGATCCGCAGCGCCTCCTGGGAGCTGGCCTGCGACTCCTCGGCGGCGCCCAGCGCTGGCAGCATCTTCTCGACGGTGACGGGGATGCGCTTGGGCGGGCCGGTGGTGCCGCTGGACAGCCGCTCCACCACCATGCCCGGGGCGTCGTCGCGATGCGGGCCAGGGCCAACCGTGTCGATGCCGGGGATCAGGCCGGCGGCGAGGTTCCCGGCGGCGTCCGCATCGATCCGTACGCCGGCGCTGCCGGCCTCCCTGGCCGTGTCGATCACGCCGGGCAGGTCCCAGTCGGCGCCGCCGCCCACCACGGCCTTCAGTTTCTGGTCGCGGATGTCGCCTTTGAAGATGTCGATGGTCTGGTTGGGCCGCAGCGGCGCGATCGGCCGGGCGGCGCGCAGCAGGGCGACGAAGGCGGCCACGCTGGCCGGGCCGTTGCGGGCCACCCAGCCGATCGGGGCCTCCTTGCTGATTCCAAGGTCCGAAAGGTGCGCTTCCACCGCCAGGGCCGCGGCCTCGAGCTGGCGCCAGGTCGTCGAGACGCCCTGGAACTCCACGGCGGCCGTATCGGGTGAAAGGGTGAGGACCTGGGCCACGCGCTCGGCGATTGTCTGGGCCATCGGCGGTCTTCTCCTTTTCAGCCTTTGGTGAGCGATCCTGCCAGAATGCCGCCCGGTCCACGAGGTCCGCCTGAAGGCGCCCTGGGAGCCAGCCTAGGGCTTCGGCTCCCGCTGGCGGTTCAGGAAGGCCTCGACGCGCTCCTGGCGCTCCTTGCCGATGAACAGGACGCTGTTGGCCAGGCGCTCGACGTTGCGGGCGGAGCCGCGTTCCAGGTCCGTGGCCAGTTCGATGGCCAGCTTGGAGACCGCCACGGCTTCCGGCGGCAGGCCGGCGAGCTTTTCGCAGAAGACCTGTACGCGGGCCTCGAATTCCGCCTCGGGATAGACGTCGTGGACGATGCCGATGGTGCGCGCCTGCTCGGCGCCGATGTTCTCGCCGGCGATGACCAGCCAGCGGGCCCAGTGAGGGCCGGCCAGGCGGGTAATCCGGCTGGTGCCGCCCGAGCCCGGCAGCACGCCGATGCGGATCTCCGGGAAGCCGTAGTGGGTGCGGCTGGAGGCCAGCAGGAAGTCGCAGCACAGCGAGATCTCCAGGCCGCCGCCGAGGCAGGGGCCCTGGTGGGCCACCACCACCGGCTTCTCGATGATCTCCAGCAGGTCGCCCAGGCGCTGGATCGCGTTGTTGCGGTAGTCGCGCCGCGCCTCCATCGAGCTGCCCTCGTAGCTGGGCCGGCCGCCGCTGATGTCCATCCCGCTGGTGAAGTAGGGACCCCTGGCGGTGATCAGCATGACCCGCAGCTTCGGGTCCTCCTCGTAGCGCCGGGCGGCCTCGATGATCCTCTCCACCATGCTGACGGTCATGGCGTTCAGCTTGTCGGGCCGCTGCATGACGACCTCGAGGACGGCGCCCTTCTGCGTGACGGTCAGCCAGTCGGCCTGCTCGGGGGGATGCTCCAAGGTCTTGCTCCCGGTTATTTGGAAAGGCCGGAGAGGGCGTGGTTGACCGCCTCGATCTCCAGGGCGCGGGCGAAGGCGCCGTCTTCGGCGAAGTTCAGGGCCTCCTTGGCGTAGCGCAGGGCGCCGGGCGCCGCCTGGGCCATCCGCTGGGCGATCTCCATCGTGCGCGGCCGCAGGTCGGCGTCCTCGAAGGTCTCGTGGACCAGGCCGAACGCGTGCGCCTGGCGGCCGTCGAACCGCTCGTTCATCAGGATCAGGCGCCGCGCCTTGGCGGTGCCCAGAATCTGGGTCCAGTACCAGGTGCCGCCGCCGTCGCCGGACAGGCCGATCTTCTGGTAGGCCCAGGTCATCAGGGCCGAGGTCCCGGCGAACCGCAGGTCGCAGGCCCCGGCCAGGCTCATCCCCACGCCGGCGCAGGCGCCGTTGATCATGGCGATGGTGGGCTTGCCCATGTCGTGCAGCAGCCGGGGCATCTGGGCGCTGGCCTTGAGCCGCTCGATGCGGCCGGCCAGGCCCTTGCCGGGGCTGGCGGGCTTGGGGCCGGCGTCGCGCGCCGCGATCGCCGCGTCGCGGTCGCGGATCTGGCGGGTGTCGCCGCCGGCGCAGAAGCCGCGACCGGCTCCGGTCAGGACCACGCAGCCCACGTCGGAATCGGCGGCGACCCTGCGCATGGCGTCGGCCATCTCGGCCTGCAGGGCGGGGTAGACGGAGTTCAGCGAGTCCGGGCGGTTGATGGTCAACACCGCCACCCGGTCTTCGATCTCCACCAGCAGTTCGTCGCTCATCGTGCCATCCGGGGTCAGAGGTTCAGGAGGTGTCGCGCGAGGTTGTTCCGATGCACCTCGGCCGTCCCGCCGGCAATGGTCGCCGCGCGCTGCGACAGGAACAAGGGGGCAGGCGGCAGGGTATGCTCCCGCCCGGCCGAAAACCAGACGGGCCAGTGCGGGAGCGTTCAAAGCCGACCTCGCGGATCACATGGAAATCGTCGCACGGAAAAGTCGCGTCCATCCCTTGGCCCGGCTAGGTTTCGAGACTTGGTCAGACTGACGGCGCGAGTACGCCGTGCGATGAGGATGTCATGAAAGATTACTCGGCCTTCCCCTCCCTGATCGTCGAGCGCGCGGAGGAGGACGAGAACGTCTTCATCGTCTCGATCAACCGGCCGGACCGGATGAACGCTGTCGATCCTGAGACCCACCGCCAGATCGGCCGAGTGTGGCGCGAACTGGACCGCGACGACGACTGCCGGGCCATCGTGTTCACCGGCGTCGGGCGGGCTTTCTGCGCCGGAATGGACTACAAGAAGGAGCGGCCAGCCAAGGGCGGCCCGATCCATTACCGCAGCCTGCGGGCGAGGCCCGGGGCCTCCAAGATCCTCGACAACATCATGGAGGTGGAGAAGCCGATCGTCGCCATGATCAACGGGGCGGCGATGGGCATGGGCCTGATCCTGGCGCTGGCCTGCGATATCACCGTGGCCAGCACCGAGGCCAAGATGGGCGACACCCACATCAACATCGGGGTCTCGCCAGGCGACGGCGGCATCCTGTTCCTGCCGCTCCTGCTGGGCATGAATCGGGCCAAGGAGCTGCTGATGACCGGCGACGTGTTCTCCGGCCAGCAGGCGGCGGAGTATGGCCTGTTGAACTATGCGGTCCCGCCTGAGCAGCTGCGCGAGAAGACCATGATCATCGCCTCCAACCTCGCCAGCAAGGCGCCCTATGCGATGAAGACCACCAAGGCCGCCCTGAACATGATCCTGCGCCGCCGGGCGCTGGACGTGATGGACCTGAGCCACCTCTATGAGCAGCTGGCCATGCGCACCGAGGATCACCGCGAGGGGATCAAGGCGATGGCCGAGAAGCGCAAGCCGAAGTTCACCGGTCGGTGATCACCTGAGGAGACGCGGATGATCGAAGGCAGGGACGCCGCGGAACGGGTGGAGCTCTTCGATAGGCAGGGCTTCGTCTTGATGCGCGACGCCCTGTCGGCCGAGCGGGTCACCGAACTGAACGGCGTCATCGACCGGATCGTCGCCGAGCAGCCGCCCGCCGAGGGCTACAACGTCACCAACGCCGTCGAACGCGACCCGGCCATCGCCAGGCTGATGGAGGAGGCGGGCGCGCTGGACCTGGTGGTCAACCACCTGGGCTACAACCTGCAGCTCCACAGCTCGCTGCTGTCGATCCGCCGGCCGGTCGGTCCCGAGCAGGCGGGGATTCGGCGCGGACGAGGGACCGGCGGCCGCGTAAGTCTGGACTGGCACCGCGACGGTCCGTCTCCCCAGTTCCCCCGCGTCGAAGCCTTCTCCGCCAAGGTCGCCTACATCCTGAGCGACATGAGCGCGCCGGGGCGGGGCAACACCAAGGTCATTCCGGGAAGCCACCGCCGTTCCGAATTCCGCCCCAGCGACGGAAATCCGCGGCTGGAGCCGCCGGGGACGGTGGAGGTGCTGGGCCGCCCCGGCGACGCCTTCGCCTTCACCCAGAACCTGTGGCATGCCGCCGGACCGAACCTCTCGCAGGTGGAGCGCCGCCTGATCTTCATCGGCTACTGCTTCTGCTGGGCCAGGCCGCTGCACGACCTCGCCGATCCGCAGGCGCTGCTGCAAGACGCCTCGCCCATCCGCCGCCAGCTGGTGGGCGACGTGGGCCACAAGTACATGCCGACGGACGAGCTGTTGCCGCTCAAGGCGTACTGGCGCGGGCCGGGGGCGGTGAACGTCTACGCCTGACCGCGGCCGGCTAGAGCGGCGTACTCACAAAGTGATCAGGACGCGGCGGGCGATGGTCTGGCGGTGCACCTCGCTGGGGCCCTCGTAGATGCGCATGATCCGGGCGCGGCCCCACAGGTGGAAGAGCGGGTTCTCCTTGGTCATGCCCATGGCGCCCAGGGTCTGCATGGCGTGGTCGCAGGCCTCATAGGCCAGCTCGGTCCCGTAGACCTTGACCATCGAGGCCTCCTGCCGGACGTCCTCGCCGCGGTCGACCTTCTCTGCGGCGTCGTGGACCATCAGGCGGCAGGCGTGGATGCGGGTGGCGATGTCGGCCGCCCACCACTGGATCGCCTGGCGGTCGGCCAGCCGCTCGCCGAACGTCACCCGCTCGCGGGCGTGGGCGCTCATGATCCCCAGCGCGCGCTCGGCCATGCCGACGCACATTGCCCCCATCTCCAGGCGGCGGTTGATCAGGCGCAGCTGCATGGGCGCATAGCCCGCGCCCACCTGGCCCAGCAGGGCGCCCTCCGGGAGCAGGGCGTCCTCGAACAC
>CANJKG010000121.1 GCA_947474775.1 Caulobacteraceae bacterium
CGATCAACATCCCCCTGGGCGAACACCTGGCCTTCCGCGCGTCGGGCGCCTACAGCGACATCGGCGGCTATATCAGGAACTTCTACGTCGATCCGGCGAGCGGCTACCGCAACAATGTCGCGGCCCAGGGCAACGAGCGGAAGGCCGGCTTGTTCTCCCTGACGTGGACCCCGGATGACAGCCTGAGCGTGCTGCTGCGGGTCAACATCTCGGCCTTCGACAGCACAGGCGCGGCCTATGCGGTGCTGGGCGCCTTCGAGGGCACGACGCTCGCCGCGCAGGGCAGGCCGTCGTTCTGCAACATTCCGGGGACCTGCACGGGGTTCACCGACCTGCTGAACCACCGCATCGAGCCCTACTATTCGGACTTCAACGCCCGGACGATCAACCCCTCGCCGGCCGCCTACAACGCCCTGCTGAACTCGGTGAAGCGCATCCAGGAGCGCGGCTTCTGGACCACGGAGCAGGCGCTGAGCAACGTCAACCGGGGTCGCTACCAGACCTATTCGGCGGCCGTGGACAAGGCGCTGGGCGAGAACGTCTCCGTCCACTGGACGGCGGCGCATCGGGCCTGGGAGACCAGCGGCACAGCTTCCAGCCGGGGTCTGCCGTACGCCACGAACATCTTCTACTACAACGCGCCGGCCTACCGATCCTACCAGTCCGAGCTGACGGTGAACGGCGAGAGCTTCGCCGACCGGCTGAAGTGGACCACCGGCCTGTTCTATTTCCGCGAGACCAGCCCCAACGACGGTGACCAGCTCTATCTGTTCCTGCCCAGCGGCAACGTTCCGTTCGCGGCGGCCGGCCGGCAGATCACCCACACCGACCCGACCCGCAACGACGGGCGCAACACCAGCTACGCGGCCTACGCCCAGGCGACCTACGACCTCCTGGAGACCACGCGGCTGACAGCAGGCGTCCGCTATACAGTGGACAAGCGGTTCGCCCATCTCGAGACCCAGACCATCCGCACGCCGGCGACGGCGGCCACCACGGCCACGGTGCCCAACGGCGTGTTCGATCCCTCGGCCTTCAACCTGCTGGGCGTCACCTACCTGGGCCAGACGCGGGCATGTGCCCTGACCAACACCGCCGGCGTGCTGCTGCCGCTGTCGCAGTGCGCGGTGGATGTGGCCCGGACATTCAAGGAGCCTACCTGGACGCTGGCCATCGACCACGACCTCGCCCCGGGCACGATGATCTATGCCACGGCGCGGACCGGCTACCGGTCGGGCGCCATCAACAGCGCGGCGATCAATCCGGCGGTCATCGTGGCCAGGCCGGAGGAGGTCACCGACTACGAGGTGGGGATCAAGTCGGACTGGTCGCTCGGCGGCGTGCCGGTGCGGACCAACTTCGCCGCCTATTACACCGACTACAAGGACATCCAGATCCGGACCACCCTGCCCAACGTCACGATCGCCACGGCGCCGGGCGCGGGCGGAGCGAACGGGCCCTGCACCCAGGCCGCCTTCAACGCCAACCAGTGCGTGGGCTTCACCAACGACGACGTGACGCTCAACGCCCGCAAGGCGCGGGTGAAAGGGGTGGAGTGGGAGCTGATGGCCAGGCCATTCGCCGGCCTGACGCTGAGTACGGCCGGCAGCTACCTGGACGGCGTCTACACCGACTACACCTTCACCCCGCCGGCCGGATACCTGCTGCCGACGGGGGCCACCAACCTGTCCGGCACACCCATTCCTTTGCCCAAGTGGCAGATCAACTCCACCGTCTCCTACGCCCTGCCGGTGACCGCGATCGGCCCGATCACATTCGAGGAATTCGTGCTCACCGCGCGCTCCTACTGGCAGAGCGCCAACCGGGCGGACCGGCGGCCCTACAGCGTCCGGCAGCTGACGTCCGACTATGAGCTGGTGGACCTTCGGCTGGATATCCGCGACATCGCCGGAAGCCGCGTCCACCTGGCCGGCTTCATGACCAACGCCACCAATAAGCGCGCCTGCACGCCGGAGTCGCAAGGCGTGCTTGGCTTTACGCCCCAGGGCTCGTTCGGCGTAGCCGGGACCAGCGGCGTGGTGCAATGCCTTCCGCTGCCGCCCCGGATGACCGGGGCGAGCCTCTCCTACCGGTTCTGAGTCGCGTCCAGGAACCTCAACATCGACAGTTCGAAGGCCCGCTGGCTGCGCACAAATTTCCCCTCACAATAGGCGCCCAGGATCGCCGGGGTGTTGCCCAGCAGGCCGGCCACGGCCTTCACACACGTGTTGACGTTGCGCTTGCCGCCAGTGGCGTCCGAGCAGGCGGGCAGGGTGACCTGGGCTCCCGCCACAGCCACCGAGCCGGCCCAGGTGCGGAAGTCATTGGCCGAGGAGTCCTCGCCCAGGGCCTCGCGCAGGTAGGCGTCGCCGGTCGGCGCACCGTCGGAATCAACATAGCTGAAGCCCGTCCCTAACTTGCGGCGGCGGATGCCAGGATCCTGGTCGTTCGCGTCGGTGAGGCCCGCCTCACGAATCTCCGACGTCATTCAACGGCTCCGCTTGCCCGCCGCCAACGTGGTATGCGGACGCCCGGTTCCAGCCGCTTCGGATAGCTATTCGTGAATTACCGCCATGCCTTCCACGCCGGGAACTTCGCCGACCTCGTCAAACACGCCGGACTCCTGCGGCTGCTGGCTCTGCTGAGGAAGGACGTCTCGCCGCTCACCGTGATCGACACCCATGCTGGCCGGGGCGTCTATGACCTCGCGGGCCCCGAGGCGCAAAAGTCCGGCGAGGCCCAGGCCGGGATTGTGCGGCTTATGACGGCAGAGGCTCCGCCGGCCGGCTTCGTCCCCTTGATCGACGCGGTGCGGCGGCTGAACGACGGGGGAGGGGCGCGGCGCTATCCGGGCTCGCCGCTGCTCATCGCCGACGCGCTCGGGTCCAACGACCGCTACCTCGCCTGCGAGCTGCGGCCGGACGAGTACGCCGCCCTGCAGGCGCTGATGAAGGGCCGGCGGAAGGTGGAGGCCCTCTGCGCCGACGGCTATGAGATCGCCGCCAGTCGCTGCCCGCCTGCGGGCCGGGTGCTGCTGTTGATCGATCCGCCGTTCGAGCGGGCTGACGACTACCGGCGGATCATCGACACACTGGACGCCGCGCGCCGCCGCAACCGCGCCGTCCAGGCCCTGGTCTGGCTGCCGCTGAAGGACCTTGAAACCTTCGACGCCTTTCTGCGCGACCTCGAATACCGCCTGGCGTGCCCGGTCCTGGTGGCGGAGACCCGGATGCGGCCACTTACGGACCCCATGAAGATGAACGGCTGCGCGCTCGTTCTGCTGAACGCGTCGGCCGGAATCGAGGCCGATCTTGCCGCGATCTGCGACTGGACCGCCTCGAACCTGGGCGCCGGCGGCCTCGGGCGCATTTCTACACTCTCTGGCTGAGATGTCGCAACTGCGAGATAAATGGCGTGTTACGCTGCAGTGCACATAACGTGCAGGAGGCTGTCATGGCGTTCATCAGCGATTTCAACGATTTTCCGTCTCCCGGCTCTACCGCCGCGAAGATGATGAACCTTCCGATGGGGTTTGTTTCCCCGTTGTGGGGCGTGTTCGGAGGCGCCGCACTGACCGGGCTGGCGTGGTGGTGGACTGCGCAATGGATGCGCGGCGGCGTGTTCGCGACAGTCGCGGCCGAGGCGGTGGCCGCGCCGTTGGTCGAAGCGGTGGCGGAGGTCGTGGCCGAGCCGGTGGTGGCGCGTGTTGAGGCCCCGGAGCTGCTGGAAACGGCGTTGCCGGAAGCGGTGGTGGGCGGAGAGTCCGCGCCGATCCCGCCGGCGGCCCTTGTCGAGGCGCCGCCCGTGATCGAGGAGCCCGTGATCGAACCTAAGCCAGCGGTCATGGAAGCGCCGGCCGAGGTCGTGGAAGCCGCTCCCGGGATCGAGTCCGCCCCGGCACCCAAGCCCGCGCCGAAAGCCAAGACTTCCACGTCGCCCAAGAGCGCCTGACGTAGCGCGCCTGCGCCGGCTGCCCTAAGAAGCGGCATTCGGCGGGGAGCCTCGGGCGTTGATGAAACGGGCCATGGACATCTGCGGGGCGGGGGCGGGCCTGATCGTGCTCTCCCCCGTGCTGTTGGTCCTGGCGGCGGCTGTGCGCCTCGACTCGCCCGGGCCCGCGCTGCACTGGTCGCGGCGTGTCGGCCACCATAGTTCTGAGTTCCGGATGCCCAAATTCCGGACCATGCGGATCGGCGCGCCCGATGTGGCCACGCACCTGTTCCCAGATCCGGACCAGTGGATCACGCCGCTCGGGCGGTTCATGCGCCGCACCAGCCTGGATGAACTCCCACAGTTATGGAGCGTGCTGGTGGGGGACATGAGCCTGGTGGGCCCGCGTCCCGCGCTATTCAACCAGGACGACCTGATGGATCTCCGGCGGGCGGCCGGGGTGGACGTCCTGCGCCCCGGGATCACCGGACTGGCCCAGATCAACGGCCGCGACGAACTGGCCATCCCGGACAAGGTGCGCTGGGAGGCGGAATACCTGGAACGGCGCTCGCTCGGCCTCGACCTGGGGATCCTCTTCGCCACCGCGTTTCGACTGTCCAGGGGCGTAACCTAGGGCGTCTCCAGGGAACCCCACCCGTCGGCGGGCGCATTGGGGTGCGGAGCGCTGATGACCAACACCGCCTTCGAGGAGACTAACCCTGGGCGCGCAACCGCTGGCAGGCCACCCGTGTCCGCGCGCCGGTGAAGTCCGCCAGCCGATGAACACGGATTGACGCCGCGTCGGCGCTCACCCAACACTCACACTTCGAACGATCACCATAGGGGAAGCTGATGGTGCCGGGATTGCCGAGACTTTGCATGGCCCTCGCGCTCGCCGGAGGACTGGCCACCGCCGGCGCCGCCGTCGCCGCCACGAGCGCGCAGACCGCTCATCTGCGGCACGAGAATTTCGAGCAGATGGGAGACGCCTTCAAACGGGTCAACGACGAACTCGGCCGCGGATCCCCGAGCAAGGCCAAGCTGGCGGCCGACGCGGCCCGGATCCAGAAGCTGTCGGCCCAGGCGCCGTCCTGGTTTCCCAAGGGCAGCGGGAAGGAGGTCCGGCCGAAGAGCCTCACCTTGCCGGCGGTATGGGCGAACCCCACGGATTTCGCCAACAAGATGAAGGCGTTCCAGGCAGAGGCCGCGAAGTTCCCCCGCACGGTGACGGCGGGCGATATGGAAGCCATCAAGGCCGGCGCCAAGTCCCTTGGCGGCGCCTGCAAGGCCTGTCACGCCGACTATCGCGAGAAGAAGAGCTAGCATCGATGAGCGACAAAGCTGACCGGGTTGTGGCGCCCGGCGTCCAGGCGCGTCTTTGGGACGGCCCGACGAGGGTAGTCCATTGGGCGCTCGTGGCTCTGCTCGCCTTCTCCTGGTGGTCAGCGGAGGAGGGCAATCTCGAATGGCATCGCTGGAGTGGCTATGCGGTGCTGGGCCTGCTTGTGTTTCGCATCTACTGGGGCTTCGCCGGTTCCGCCTCCTCGCGCTTCGGCAGCTTCGTGAAAGGGCCCCGGGCCACGCTGGCCTATCTGAAGACTATCCCGCGCAAGGGCGCCGGGGACGTCCCTGGACACAATCCTGCCGGCGCCTGGAGCGTGGTGGCGATCCTGCTGGCTATCCTCATGCAGGTGACCACTGGTCTGTTCGCCGTGGACGTGGACGGACTGGAGTCCGGGCCGCTGTCCTACATGGTCGACTTCGACACCGGCCGGATCTTCGCTGAGGTCCATGAGTGGAGCTTCACGGCGATCCAGGTGCTGGTGGTCCTGCACGTGGCGGCGATTGCCTTCTACATGATCTACAAGAAGAACAACCTGATCGGCCCGATGATCACCGGCCGGCGCAGGTTTGAGAGCGACCCTGGCCTGACCTTCGCGCCATGGTGGCGACTGGTCCTGGGCGCCGTGATCGCCTTCGCGATCATGTGGGCGATCTCGAAGGGCCTTCGGGTCTAGTGATCGCCTAGCGGGACGCTGCGTCCCTGAGGCACCGCAGCCAAGCTTCTTCGCGGGCCTTCTCGGCCTCGCGCAGCTTGCCTTCCGCGGCCTGCACTGCGGCCTCGTGCTTGCGCCATTCCAGCACCGCGCCCTCGCGCGCGGAGCGCGCCGCCTCCAGGGTCGGGAACCGCGCCAGCACGGCTCGGATGGAATAGTTGACCGGCGGCCCCAGGGCCTCGCGATCGGGGTAGAAACCGGTGATGGCGTCCGCCGTCTCGGTGTCGATATGGAAGACGTCCGCCCATCCCGCGTGATGCCGCATCAGGGCCCAGGGCCGCGCCAACTGCTCGCTCACCGCATTCTCCCAGTCCAAGTTCTCGCCGCCCCTTGCGGCCACGGCCACGCTACGTCGGCGCGTCGACCGTTCCAAGCCGCCCCAAGGAGTTTTATGCTTCGTCGGGCCGGCTTTCCGTGAAATGGCTGAGCTTGGAAATCGATCCGTCACTCAGAGAGGAATGATGCCCGCAGCCTCGGTCATGGATTTCCGGGAGCAGGCGCGCCGGCGGCTGCCCAACATCCTGTTCGAATACATCGATGGCGGCTCCTATGCGGAAGTGACGCTGCGCCGCAACGTGGCCGACTTCGAGGCCATAGCGCTGCGCCAGCTAGTCATGCGCGACATGTCTGCGCTGGACACCAGTATCACCACGCTCGGCCAGACCTTCACCATGCCTGTGGGTCTGTCGCCAGTGGGGATGAGCGGCATGTACGCCCGGCGCGGCGAGGTCCAGGCGGCGCGGGCCGCCAAGGCCGCGGGCGTGCCGGTGTGCCTGTCCTCCCTGGCCATCTGCCCGGTGGAAGAGCTGGCGCGGGACGCCATCCCGCCATGGTTCCAGCTCTATGTCCTGCAGGACCGTGGCTACACTCGCGATCTCGTGGCCCGCGCGAAGGCGGCAGGTTCGCCGGTGCTCATCCTTACCGTGGACCTCCCGCTGCCCGGCGCGCGCTACCGTGACATCCGTTCGGGCTTCACTGGGACGAGCGGTGCGCTCAACGCCCTGCGCCAGGCGGTGGATGGCCTGTGTCATCCCGCGTGGATGTGGGACGTGTGGCTGCGCGGCCGCCCGCACAGCCTGGGCAATATCGAGGCGGCGGTGAAGGCCAGCGGCGGGGGAGACGACTACCTGGGCTGGATCGGCCGCAATTTCGACCGATCCGTCACATGGAAGGACCTGGACTGGCTGCGCGGGCTCTGGGACGGGCCGATCGTCATCAAGGGCGTGCTGGACCCTGCCGATGCGCGCGACGCGCTCAGCGCCGGCGCCCAGGGACTGGTGGTGTCCAACCATGGGGGTCGGCAGTTGGACGGCGTGTCGTCGACCATCTCGGCCCTGCCCAGGATCGCCCAGGCGGTGGGCGGGGAGATGGAGCTCTACCTGGACGGCGGGGTGCGCTCGGGCCTGGACGTGCTGAAGGCGCTGGCGCTGGGGGCCAAGGCCTGTTTCGTTGGCCGACCCATGGCCTACGCCCTGGCGAGCGGGGGTCAGAAGGCGGTTTCCCAGATGCTGGAAATCATCCGCGCCGAACTGTTGGTGGCGATGACCTTGACCGGGTGCGCGCGGGTGGCCGAGGCCGGGCCGTACCTACTCGACACCTAGACCGTGATGTCGAGGTTCTGGCCGCTTTCGGTTGACGTCCGGGATTTGCTCGATGTGTCGCTGGGCTGGATGTCCTGCAGGATGCCGTCGAAGCGGACCACCGCCTCGGCGCTTGAGCGCTCGGCGCGGTCCACCGCGGGCGCGGCCACGGCCGCCACCCCGGAGATTTCCCGGGGACGTACGACCTCGAACACGCTGTTCACCGGGGTGACGTTCATCCAATCCACCTCTTTCTGCGCGGGCAATTTGTCGCGGAGTCGTGAACATCCTCCTGAGCGACATCCCTAAGATTTCGCTTATGACGCGCGTCCGCTTGGCGTGTCTCGCATTTGCGAGATAGAAATGACGCAGCGCGAAACCTCGCGCCGAGTCCGGAGTTGTGTTGACCGGACAGGAGGCCCCGATGCCGGAGAACAGCACGTTCGCTTACACCCTCAGGCAGGTCGAGAACGGGTGGCGCTGGAGCGTCTATGACGAGAACGGCGATGTGGTGGCGGATGGCGCCCAGTCCAGTCGCGCCGCAGCCCAGGCCGCAGTAGAGCGGACGATGAGGGCTGGTCCGGGTCAGGATTCCGTGCAGGCCGCCTGATTGCGGGGGTCGACCGTGGCCACGTGACGCGGCAAAGCTGGGCCATGCTGAAGTTCCTGAAATCCTTCGAACCCCGCTTACTGATGCTGGCGGCCGGCGTGGTGGGGGCCCTGTGGGCCTTCCTCAGCATCGCCGACGAGGTAATGGAGGGCGAGACGCTCGCCGTAGATCGGCAACTCCTGCTGCTGCTGCGCTCGCCCGGCGATCCCACCGATCCGATCGGTTCGCGGAAGGTCGAAGAGGCGATACGCGACGTCACCGCGCTCGGCGGATTCACGGTGCTGACATTGGTGACGGCGGTGGCGGTGATCGCCTTTCTGCTGCACAAGCGCTGGCGCCACGCCTTGGTGATGCTGGGTGCGGCCCTGGTGGGCGAGCTTTGCAGCGATCTCCTGAAATCGGCCTACGGCCGGCCTCGGCCGGACCTCGTGCCGCACGGCTCCTATGTCTATTCCGCCAGCTTCCCCAGCGGCCATTCCCTGCACGCGGCGGTGGTGTTCCTGACGCTCGCCATGCTGATCTCCTCCCTGGAGACCCACCGTTCCACCAAGATGCTGGCCTATTCCCTGGCGATCCTGATCCTGGTCGCGGTGGGGTTCAGCCGGGTCTACCTGGGCGTTCACTGGCCGACCGACGTCCTGGGCGGCTGGTGCCTGGGGGCGGCGGTGGCCCTGGGCGCCTGGATGGCCCTGATCGGTCTGGGCGGGCGTCCGCGTAAGGCGGTCGACTAGCTCCGCGCCTTCAGCACGCGCGCCACGACAGGCGCCAGCCCCCTGGCCAGGACTTTCACGCCTGCCGCATTGGGATGGATGCCATCCGGCTGGTTGAGGGCCCGGTTGCGGGAAACCCCGGCCAGCAGGTCCGGGTAAAAGGCCGCGCCGTGCGCTTTGGCCAGCCCCGGGAAGATGGCGTCGAAGTCGCGGGCGTAGCCGCGACCGATTTCCGGCGGCGCGCGCATGCCGGCCAGCACGATCCCCATCCGCCGCTGCTTCAGGCGCTTCAGAATGCGCTCCAAGTTGGCGCGGGAGACCTTGGGTTCGACGCCGCGCAGCAGGTCGTTGCCTCCGAGGGCCACGACACAGACAGCCGTGTCGGGCTGGACGCTGAAATCGAGGCGGGCGGCGCCATTGGCGGTGGTGTCGCCGGACACGCCCGCGCCGCGCACGACGTTGGCCACGCCGAGCGCCAGCAGCGCCTGGTGGAGTTGCGCGGGCAGGGAGTCCTTCGCCGGAAGGCCGTAGCCGGCGGTGATGGAGTCGCCCAGGATCGTGACAACCTGGCCCTTGGCCGCGAGCGCGGGGGCCGGCGCGGCGAGCAGACCGGCCAGGATAAGCCTGCGGGTAAGGTGTGGGGGAGATGTATCGGCCATCAGCCCGCCTTATGTAGGCGTTCCAATCGTTCTTCCAAACCTCAGAGCCCCCGCTTGCGCGACACCGCCGCCACGCCCCTGATCCTGCACGACGTCTCCCTCACCCTGCCATCGGCGGCGGGACCGGTAGAGATTCTCAGGGGCGTCACCGCCTCGGTGGCCGTGGGCGAGCGGGTGGCCGTGACCGGGCCGTCCGGCTCGGGCAAGTCGTCCCTGATCGCGGTGGCCGCGGGCCTGGAGCGGCCGACCTCGGGGACTGTCAGCCTGTTCGGCCGGGATCTGGGCAAGCTCGACGAGGACGGGCGCGCCCGGTTGCGGCGCGGGCGGGTCTCCCTGGTGTTCCAGGCCTTCCACCTGCTGCCCAACATGACCGCCGAGGAGAACGTGGCCGCGCCCCTGGAGATCGCGGGCGAGCGGGCCGCCGGCCAGATCGCCCGCGACTGGCTGGAGCGCGTCGGCCTGTCCGCTCGCCGGCGGCATTATCCGCACCAGCTTTCCGGCGGCGAGCA
>CANJKG010000122.1 GCA_947474775.1 Caulobacteraceae bacterium
CGGCATCGTGCCATGGGCGAGCGCGCCAGCCGTTGAGGGCGCGCGCTCGCCCACCCAACCCTTGGCGTCAGAGGCCGCCATGAACTAACCTTGAAGATGGATCACCCCTCGGGGGCAGGCCAGTGGTCGATGTAGGCGTTGAGGGCCGGGGCCGCGACGCGGACGCCGGCCGCGCGGGCCTCCGGCGACAGGCTGGTGAGCGGCCACCACTGGCGCCCGCCCGGCGCGCCGGGACAGGGCTGGGGCGCGTCCGGGGCCAGGAACAGCACGTCGGGCAGGGCCGCGCGCCAGTAGGGCACGAGCCCGATCAGGTCGTCGCCGTTGGAGCCATAGCCATGCAGCAGGATCACGATGGCGCGCGGAGCGCCGCCTGACGCCGGCGGAGAGGTCGGGCCGTTAAGGAGGGGTGGGGCGGTCATCCTGGATGTCCTGGGGGAGCCAGTGGCGATGGTCAACCGCCCGCAGTTGTGCTTGGGGAAGCGGTCCCAACGGATAAGGCGTTAGTGTGCGGCATGTGCCTTTGTTGTCCCATTTCCGATCGTCGCGCCCTGCTGGGCGGGCTCGTCGCCCTGACGCTGGCGGGCTGCAGCGACAACGCCCGGACGGGCCGCCGGCAGATGGCCTTCGTGCCGGACGAACAACTGGCGCGGATGGCTGACCAGGCCTGGGCCGAACTCAAGGCCAGTCAGCCGGTCCTGGACGACCCGGTGATGGATGAGCGCCTGGCCCGGGTCGCGGCGCCGATCACCGCGGCGGCCGGCCGCGACGACCTGAAATGGGAGTTCGTGGTGTTCGACGCCCCGGAGCTGAACGCCTTCGTGCTGCCCAACGGCAAGGTGGCGGTGTTCCGCGGCATGATGGACTTCGTCGCCAGCGACGACGAGCTGGGCGCCGTGGTGGGGCACGAGGTCGCCCACATCCTGGCGCGCCACCCGGCCGAGCGGGTCAGCCAGCAGCTGGCCGCCCAGGCGGGCGTCTCCCTGGCCCAGCTGGTGTTCGGGGGCGAGAACGGCGAGAACGCCGACATGATCGCCAGGGTGCTGGGGCTGGGCGCCACCTATGGGGTGTTGCTGCCCTATTCGCGGGCGCATGAGCTGGAGGCGGACCGCCTTGGGGTGGACCTGATGCGGAAGGCCGGGATGCAGCCGCAGGCGGCGGTGCGGTTCTGGGAGCGGATGATGGCGCGCCAGGCCCGGCAGGGGGCGCCGCCGGAGGCGCTGTCCACCCACCCGGCGGACGGACGCCGCCTGGCCGAACTGAAAATCGCGGTGGCGGGCGGGGGCTGAGGCCGGGCTGGCGTTCGACCGGTTGGCCGTGCAGAAGTCCGCCGGACACCGCCGCCGGAGACCTTCCGACCATGAGCCACCCGATCCCCAATTTCTCCATCGACCTCTCCGGGCAGACCGCGCTGGTCACAGGCGCGTCGGCGGGCCTTGGCCTGCGGTTCGCCAAGGTGCTGGCGGCGGCCGGCGCGAAGGTGGCGCTGGCGGCGCGCCGGCTGGAGCGGCTGGAGGAGATCGCCGGGGAGATCCGCGCCACGGGGGGCGTGGCCCGGGCCTTCCAGGTGGACGTCACCGACGCGGACCAGCTGATCGGGCTGGTGGGCGAGGCGGAGGCGGCGCTGGGGCCGGTGACCATCCTGGTCAACAACGCCGGGATCCCCGACGCCCAACGGGCCACCAAGATGCCGCTGGAGCTGATCGACCGGGTGCTGGATGTGAACCTGCGGGCGCCCTACATCCTGTCCTGCGAGGTGGCGCGGCGGCTCATCGACCTGAAGCTGCCCGGGCGGATCATCAACATGTCGTCCGCCGCGGCCTACGACTACGGCGGCAACGGGGCGGCGCTCTATTCGATCACCAAGGCCGGCGTGGTGCGCATGACCGAGGCGCTGGCGGTGGAGTGGGGCAAGTTCCACATCAATGTGAACGCCATCGCGCCGGGCGCATTCGCCTCCGAGATGATGGATGGGATGCTGGAGCGGCTGGGGGACATCACCCAGAAATTCCCGCGCAAGCGGCTGGGCGATCCTGCGCAACTGGACTCCACGCTGCTGTTCCTGGCCTCGCCGTCGTCCGAGTTCGTCACCGGGACCTGCGTGCGGGTCGACGACGCCCAGCACAACCGCTAGCAATCAGGGAGCCCCGTCCATGACGCCCACAGCCTACCAGACCCTCCTCATCGAGAAGCGGGGGCCGGTCGACTGGCTGACCCTCAACCGTCCCGAGGCGCTCAACGCCATCTCGCTGCAGATGGTGGAGGAGCTGAACGACTACTTCGGCCGGCTTTACCACGACGCTTCGACGCGGATCGTGGTGATGAAGGGGGCGGGGCGGTGCTTCTCCGCCGGCCTGGACATCAAGGAGCGGGAGGCGAGCGACGGGCGGGAGGTCCCGTTCGCCGGCGGCTTCGGCTTCCAGGGCTTCCTGGCCGAGGTCTACATCAAGATGCGCCGCTGCCCGCAGCCGATCATCTCGCTGGTGCATGGCCCGGCCTGCGGCGGGGGATTCGCCTTCGCCCTGGCCTCCGACATCCGCATCGCCGGCGAGAGCGCGCGGATGAACGCGGCCTTCATCCGCATCGGGCTTTCGGCCTGCGACATGGGGGTGAGCTACTTTCTGCCCAGGCTGGTGGGTGTGTCGGTGGCTTCGGAGCTGATGCTCACCGGCCGGTTCATCAACGCCCAGCGATCGCTGGCGACCGGCCTGGTGTCGGAGGTCGTGCCGGACGAGCGGCTCGGGGCGGCCGCCCAGTCCTACATCGAGGAGATGCTGGGGACTTCGCCCATGGGCCTGCGGCTGACCAAGGAGGGCCTGAACATGGCCGTCGACGCCGCCAGCCTGGAGGCGGCCATGGCCATCGAGAACCGCAACCAGACCCTGTGTGCGAGATCCGAGGACTTCGCGGAAGGCCGCCGGGCGTTCCTGGAGAAGCGGACGCCGGTCTACGCAAACCGATGAACCGTCGCAGGCCTGGCCCAGCGCGGGCTCCCGGGTCTGGGTGGTGACGGAGTCTGAGGGCGGTGCGGCGGATGCGCCTGCGCCCGCCCTCACTCCAGCCCTCTCCCTCTCCGCTTCGCGGGGGGAGAGGGGGTAGGGTCCGCCTTAGTGCTTTTCGGTGGTGGTGGTGGTCGTCGTCTCGGACGCGGGAGCGCCGGTGGCCGGGTCGGGCGCCGTGACGGTGGTGGACTCGGTGGTGGTGGTGGACGCTTCGGGGGCCGGCACGGTCACGTTCACGTCCGCCGCTGGCGGGGCTTCGGCCGGGGCTTCGACGACAGTTTCCTTCTTTTCCGAGCACGCCGTCAGGCCCATGAGCCCGACCGAACAGGCGATGACCGCCGCTGCATAGCGAAGCTTCATTGGTTTTCTCCCGGAGGGAAATCCTCCGGCCAGGACTTTGCGTGCTTCCGGGCATCACGACGAGTCGTTTCGAGGACTCGGGAAGCCCGGCCGGCGCCAGCGGCGCTAACGGGGCTCGCCCTCGATATTGCCGAAGGTGATGTCGGCCAGGGTGCGGCCGACCAGGATGACGGCGCCGGCGCGTTCGGCGAAGACATAGACGTCGGCGTTCAACTGGATGGCGATATAGGCGACGAACGGGTCATTCAGGCTGGCCGTCGCCAGCGTCAGGGCCGCGTCGTAATCGAGGACCGACACTTCGCGGTAGTTGATGCTGGTCCCGGGGGTCGACGGCAGCCCGGCGTCGCTGAAGAAGACCAGCCGATCCTGCTCGCCATCCCAGTCGGTGATGCGGTCCAGGGTGGACTGGACAGTGGCTATGCTGCTGGACGCCGAGATCTGGAACTGGTCGGAGCCTGGGCCGCCGGTGAGCGTGTCAGCGCCCTGCCAGCCGCGCAGCGCGTCGTTGCCCCCGCCGCCCAGCAGGAGGTCATCCCCCAGGCCGCCGTGCAACCGGTCGATGCCCGCGCCGCCGTCCAGGGTGGCGGAACCGCCGGCGAAGCCCCGGCCCATCACCCCGCCGAAGTCATTGCCATCGCCGAACGCGACATAGGCGTTGCCGCCGGCGGCGATCACGGTGTCATTGCCGGCGCCAGCGTTGATGCTGTCGAGCCCGCCGCCGGGGACGTCGACGAAGCCGCTGTCCTGGAGGATGAGGACCCGGTCGCCGCCGCCGTCGATGATGACGTCGTCGCCGTCCTCGCCGTTCAGGGTGTCGGAGCCGGTCCCGCCGATGATGGTGTCATTGCCCAGGTTGCCGTTCAGGAAGTCGTTCCCGCCGCCGGTGAGCCCGGTGGGGTACAGGATGCCGTCGGCGTTGACCGGCGGCAGGCTGGCGGCGCCGATGAGATCGTTTCCCTGGCCGCCCAGGATGGTGTCGTTGTCCAGCCTCGAGCCGGTGATGCTGTCGTCGCCGCGGTTGCCCTGGCCGAAGTTGCCGAAGCCCCCGCTCGCCCCGGCGCCGGCGTCGATGCGGTCGTTGTCGGCCCCGCCGTAGAGGGTGTCGGCGCCCGCACCGCCGCTGAGATTGTCCTGGCCCTGGTTGCCCTGCAGCAGATCCGAGCCATCGCCGCCCGCCAGGATGTCGATGCCGTCGCCGCCGAACAGGGCGTCGTTCCCCGCGCCCGCGAAGATCGGGCCGTCGTTGCTGGAGGTCCCGACGAACAGAGTGGAGCCATCGGGATAGAACTTGGTGGCCGCCGCGAGCCCGGCGCCGCTGAAGAGGGCGCTGGAGTTCCCTGCGGTGAGGGTGACGCGGGACGGGCCGCCGTCGAAGGGATGGAAGATGACGGTCGCGCCAGTGGCCGTGCCGACGTCGATGAACAGGGTGTCAGCCCCGGTGATGGCGACCGCCTGGGCCTCGGTGATGCTGGAGAAGGTGTAGGTAGCCATGCCGTGCTCCCGGAATTCAGCTCTTGTCGACCCAGGCCAGCTGGTCGGCCTGCCAGTCCTGGCACTCGGCGATCGTCGCGGCGGCGGCGGCGCGCCAGGCGTCGCGCTCGCGGCGGGGGAGGTTCTTCCAGGACGGGAAACTGTAGTGGGCGCGGATCCGCGACAGGGTGGTGCGCCTGGCCATGTCGCCGGCGCGCTCGCGGCAGTCGCTCTCGTACAGGGCGACGGCGAGGGGCTCTATGGCGGAGGCGCTCAAGGGCCCCGGCGGGTCAGCCATGCCGCCCCCTGAGGGGTGATGTTCCAGCCCTCCCCGTTCCGCTCGGCCAGGCCCAGGTCGGTGAGCGCGCGGGCGGCGGCGATGTTCACGAAGGGGACCTGCTCGCCGGCCTTCTTGCGGGCCAGGCCCCGGAGCGCGTGCAGTTGGCCGTCGGTGAGGTCATCCATGCGTCACCATACACGATGGGCGGGCTAGAACCGCAACCGTCTCTCCGGGCGCCCCGCGGCGGTCACTTGCCGGCGTGGACCTCAACGGCCGCAAGTTGCCGCGCGGGCGTAGGGATTCTACCGTTGGCGCCTGAATGTGGAGTGAGGCCCGAGATGATCCTGACCGTGACGCCCGAGGACCGCCGTGAGCCGGAGTACAACGGCCAGATGACCCAGCTGTTCGGGGACCGCGCCAATCCCTGGGACGGGCCCTGCGGACACCTGGTGCGCCAGCGGCCGGAGACCGACAATCCGGCGCATTTCCACGAGGCCGACCAGTACCAGATCGTGATCGGCGGCGGCGGCAAGGTGGGCGGCCACCGGGTGGCGTTCGGCGACATCCACTACGCCGACGGCTACAGCGGCTATGGGCCCATCGAGACCGACGCGGACGGCCTGGACTACCTGACGCTGCGTCCGATTTTCGACAAGACCAACCATCCGCTGCCGAAGTTCGCGGCGCTGGCCAAGGGCCGCCGGGGCCGCCAGCACATGGCGCAGATGGACCTTTCGCCGACGGCCTCCGGGACCAAGGTGCTGTTCGAGCGGCCGGACGGGGTAGCCATGGTGCAGCAGACCCTGGCGCCTCGCGCCGCCGCGGAAGCCGTGGCGGCCAGGGGCGGGGCCTATTGGGTGGTCATGCGCGGCTCGGTGGTCTCGGAGAGCCGGCTGCTGCCGCAGCAGACCATCGTCTGGGTGGGCCAGGGCGAGACGGCCCCGGCGATGACGGCGGGGGACGAGGGCGCGGTGCTGCTGGCGGCCTGCTTCTCCGACCACGAGAGCTCGGCTGTCCGGCGCAAGGTCGCCTAGGTCGCGGGGGCGTCGGCTGCCTGTCGCCTAAAGCCTGATCGGTTCGAATCGAACCGTAAATCGGGCTCTACACTTCTGATTTTGAGCAGGATTCACAGCTCAGGTGATTCCATCTGAACCGATCCTGCTCTAGCGCTGCCGGCGGGCCTCGGCTGTGGCCGCGTTCAGCTTGTGGATGTGGTCGTGGTAGAGGCGGGCCAGGCGCTCGGGGTCGGCGACGGGGTTGCGGGTCTCGGCCCAGGCGAGCTGGCGCTGGCGCAGCAGGGCGCGCTCGGCGTGGGCGTCCAGGGCCACGGCGTAGGCCTGGCGCAGCTCCTGCTGGAGGCGCTGAAGCTCCGGATCCTCGCAGATGGCCTGGTCGGCGGGGGTGGGCGCGGCGGTGCAGCCGCTGACGGCTGTGACTGCCGGCTCGGGAGCCTGGGCGAGTTCGACCGGCGCGGGCGCGGGCGCAGGCTCGGGGACGACCTCCGGCGCGGGAAGCTCGGCGACCGGCTGGGGGGCGACCTCGGGGACCGGGGAGACCGCAGGCCCGGAGGCGGTGACAATGGGCGCTGGCGGCTGGATGGCCGGGACCACGGGCGCCATGGCGGTCTGGACGGCGGCGGCAGGCGGCGGGGCGTCGGGACGGGCGAAGCCCACGGCCCAGACGCCGAAGGCGGCCCCGGCGACCGCGCCCACGGCGGTCCCGGCCACGAAGCCGGGGCCGGGCAGGCGCACGCGGCGCGGCGGCGGCGGGCGGCGGATGTCGTAGGCCGCGGGGGCCAGACGCAGTTCGTCGTCGGGCTCCAGGTCGGGGTCGGCCTCGGCGCGCATCGGGCCCGGGTCGGTGGGCAGGCGCCAGGCGGGCAGGGGCGGTACCTCGTCCTTCGCCTCCAGGGAATCGCCCAGGTCGAGCTCGACGACCCGGGAGCCTGTGTCGCGACGGCCGAACAGGCCGCGCCGTTCGCCGGTCTGGTCGCGGCGGACGGCCATCTCCTGAAGGATGTCGTAGGCGAGGGTGGGCTGGCCGCGCGAGCGGGCGCTGTCCAGCAGGTTGCGGAGTTCCGACGCGTTCAGCGTCGAGAGATTGACGTGCGGCATCGCGAGGTCCTGGGGCATCCCAAAATCAGCTCGCCGGCACCGTCCTTCACCAGCGGGCCGATATTGATCGAGCCGGGGCCCGGAGGGAAGCCCCCCGACTGCGACCTAAGGTCCGGGCGTATGAAATCCGTCATGGAACCCTGATCGATCCGTCACACGGCCCGACTAGGCACGCCCCAAGCTCGAGCTTGAGTCCTAGAGGGTTTCTCCATGTCACGTCACCGCCTTCTCGCCGCCACCGCGGCCCTCGCCCTTTCTGCGGCCGGCGCCGCGAGCGCCCAGTCGCTGGCCTATAACGCGCCGAACTTCATCAATGTGGCGGGGTCGACCACGGTGAGCCTGGGGGGCGCGACCTTCACCAACCAGGGGCTGGTGGGCACCGTCCGCCTACCGGCCAACCTGCGCGACTTCAACGGCGAGACGCTGGGCTCGTTCTCGGGGATGGCGATGGACCTCTCCACGTGGCGGCGCAACAGCGACGGCAGCTACAGCGGCAGCCTGTTCACCCTGCCGGACCGTGGGCCGAACAACATCGGCGGGTTCACGACCACCAACTACGCGGCGCGGCTGAACAAGTTCAAGCTGACGCTGAACCCCTATACCGGCACGACGGCGGTGGCCTCCAATGTCCAGCAGGGCGTGCTGGCCCAGGACGGCGGCTTCCTGCTGCGGGACACCACGGGCCAGCTGTTCACCGGCCGCGACCCGCAGGCGGGCGTGGTGGTGCGCGACGGCATCTCCTATCCCACGCCGCCGGCCGGCGACGCGGGCGCGGGCAAGATCGCCATTGACGCCGAGGCCGTGACCTTCCTGCCCGACGGCAGCTTCTATGTCGGCGACGAGTACGCGGCGGGAATCTACTATTTCGACGCCACGGGAAGGCAGATCGGCGCCATCCAGGCCAATCCTGACCTGCTTCCGCGGGTGAACGGGGCGATCAACTTCAACGGGACCAACGACGCGCCGCTGGTGGCCGGCACCACGGGCCGGCGCTCCAACCAGGGCATGGAGGGGCTGTCGGTCTCGCCGGACGGCACGCGGCTGTTCGCGGTGCTGCAGAGCGCGGCCCTGCAGGACAACCCGACCAATGTGGCGGTGCGGCGCAACAACACCCGGGTGCTGGTCTACGACATCGCCGGCAGTAAGACTCCGACGACGCCGCTGGCGGAATATGTGCTGCAGCTGCCGGTCTACAACAACAGCGCCACGGGCACGGGCAACGCCACCGCCACGGCGGCGCAGTCGGAGGTTCTGGCGCTGAACAACACCCAGTTCCTGGTGCTGTCGCGCGACGGCAACGGGCGCGGCACCAACGGCAACGCCAACGCCATCGCCTACAAGTCGATCCTGCTCGTGGACGTGGCCGGCGCCACCAACATAACCGGCACGCCGTTCGCCGGGACAACGCCGATCTCGACGACGGCCGGGACAAACGGGTCGGGCGCCCTGGTCGCCGGCGTCACGCCGGTGCAGCAGGTGGAGATGGTGAACATGCTGAACACCGCCCAGCTCAGCCGGTTCGGGGTCAACACCGTGACTGCGCCCAGCACCCAGTACACGATGTCGGAGAAGTGGGAGGCCATGGCGCTGGCGCCGGTGCTGGAGGAGGCCCGGCCGCACGACTTCTTCCTGCTGGTGGGCAACGACAACGACTTCGTCTCCAACGACATCAACGCGGCCGGAGTGACCAACGCCAACGCGGCGCTGAACAGCGCCACGGCCGGGGTGGGCAACAACGACAATGTGATCATGTTCTACCGGCTCACCCTGCCGACCTACACCGACCCGCAGGCGCTGGGCGCGCTGCGGACGGCGGGCGCGGCGTCGGTGGCGGGCGCGCGGGTGGTGGGTGCGCGGCTGGGCGCCTCGGCGACCCTGGCCGGCCTGGCCAACGTGGATACGGTGCGCCGCGCCCATGGCGCGGGTGTCGAGGTGGCCGGGGCCCGGGGGTGGGCGCAGGGCGCCTATGACCGGGTGGGGACCAACGCCCTGGCGGGCACGGTGGACGCGGCCGGCTTCGCGGCGGGCGCCGAGGCGGGCGACAGCACCATGCGCTACGGCGTGGCGTTCGCCGGCTCGGACTACGGCGGCGGCGAGGGCGGTTTCGACTTCGATGGCCACAGCTATGGCGCGGGCCTCTACGGCGCCTGGTTCGGCGGCGACGGGTTCTACGTCCAGGGCGGCGTGGGCGTGGCCAAGGTGAAGCTGAGGACCGAGCGGCCGGGCGCCTATGGCCAGACCGCCCGCGGTTCGACCTCGGGCAATGTGGTGAGCATCGGGGCGCAGGCCGGCTACGGCTTCGACCTCGGGGGCAACAAGGTGGGTCCGTACGTGGACGTGCTCTACGCCAAGCTGTCGCTGGACGGCTATGACGAGATCGGGGCCAGCGTCAGCAATGGCCGGATCGGCGACCTCGACTACGGCCGCCTGGAGGCCACCCTCGGCCTGGAGGCCTATTTCGGCGGCCAGGGGGCTTTGCGGCCTTCGGTCCGGTTGGGCTACACCACGGTCGACGAGAGCGGTGACCAAGGGGCGAACCTGGCGCTGGCCGCGGTGGTCAACTCAGGGCGGAGCGTGCGGCTGCCGGGCGCCGACGAGAACTTCGTCTCCGGCGAGTTCGCGCTGGACGGCGAGATGGGCGGCTTCGGCTGGCGCGCGGCGGTGGGCGCCCGCAACACCGACGGCGCCACCTCGACCCAGGTCACCTTGGGTCTGAGCAAGCGCTTCTGAGGCGTAGACGGAACGGAAACCAATTGAAGTGGACTCATGAACTCACGTTTGATTAATGTAACCGTTCCTCATCTGCACGGTTAAAC
>CANJKG010000123.1 GCA_947474775.1 Caulobacteraceae bacterium
CGCACGAGGCCATCCGTCCCACCAGCCTGGGCCGCAATCCCGGCAAGCTGAAGCTGGAGGGCGACCTCGGCCGCCTCTACGAACTTATCTGGAAGCGGATGATCGCCTCGCAGATGGAGGCCGCCCGCGTCGAGCGCACCACGATCGACCTGGAGAGCTCCGACACCCAGACTGCCCTGCGCGCCACCGGCCAGGTCATCCTCTTCGACGGCTATCTGAAGGTCTACGAGGAAGGCCGCGATGACGCCGACGACGAAGACGGCGGTCGCCTGCCGCAGGTGACCCAGGGGGCCCAGGCCCGCGTGGCCGTCGCCCGCGCCGACCAGCACTTCACCGAACCGCCGCCGCGCTACTCCGAGGCCAGCCTGGTGAAGAAGATGGAGGAGCTGGGCATCGGCCGGCCCTCCACCTACGCTTCGGTGCTCACCGTGCTGCGCGACCGCGCCTATGTGCGGATGGAGAAGAACCGCTTCGTGCCCGAGGACCAGGGCCGGATCGTCACCATTTTCCTCGAGCAGTTCTTCGGCAAGTACGTCGAATACGACTTCACCGCCGAGCTGGAGAACGAGCTGGACCAGGTCTCGGCGGGGGACCTGGACTGGAAGGTGCTGCTCAGCCGTTTCTGGGCCGACTTCAACGCCAAGATCGGCGAGATGGGCGCGCTTGGCACGCGCGAGGTGATCGACGCCCTCGACACCAGCCTCGCCTCGACCCTCTTCCCGCCCATGGCGGACGGCTCCGACCCCCGCGCCTGCCCCCGCTGCGGCTCTGGCCGGCTCAACCTGAAGCCCAGCCGCACGGGGGCCTTCGTCGGCTGCTCCAACTATCCGGAGTGTCGCTACACCCGCCCCTTCGGCCCGCCCCAGGCCGAGGGCGAAAGCGGCGACCGCGAACTGGGTGTCGACCCCCAGACTGGCATGACGGTCTATCTGAAGGCCGGCCGCTTCGGCCCCTATGTACAGCTGGGCGACGAGGAGAAGCCCAAGCGGTCCAGCCTGCCCAAGGGATGGTCGGTCCCGGCCATGGACCTGGAAAAGGGCCTGCGCCTGCTGCGCCTGCCGCGCGAGGTGGGGGTTCACCCGGAGGACGGCCAGCCGATCCTGGCCGGGCTCGGCCGCTACGGACCGTTCGTCCAGCACGCCGGGACCTACGCCAACCTCTCCAGCGTCGACGAGGTGTTCGAGGTGGGCCTGAACCGCGCCGTCGCCGTGCTGGCGGAGAAGCGGGCCGGCGGCGTGGGCCGCCGCGGCGAGGCCGCAGCCCTGAAGGAGCTGGGCGCGCACCCGGCCGACGGAGCGCCCGTGCGGGTGCTCTCCGGCCGCTATGGGCCCTATGTGAAGCACGGCGCCACCAACGCCAACGTGCCGCGCGGCGCCGATCCCCAGGAGATCACCCTGGAACAGGCCGTGGCCCTGCTGGCCGAGCGGGTCGCGAAAGGCGGCGGCGGAAAAAAGAAGCCCGCCCGCGCCGCCAAGGCGAAATCCGGGCCCAAGGCGGCTGGAGCGAAGAAGCCTGCGGCCAAGAAGAAGCCTGCCAGGAAAGCTCCGGCGAAGAAGGCGGAGTCCGCCTAGGTCCAGCCTGGATTGGCGACGGAGAAAGCACACTGCGGGCTTATTTGCGGTCTGACGGTGCAATCCGCGCCTGGAACGCTTATGTAACCGCTGCGCCTAGAGCGCTTAACGCTCCCCAAAGACATCCGCCGGCAATCCGGCGCGGGGTTTCGAGCGTCCCACTCCATCCCTCAAGAACACCTACGAAAGGTGCTAAGCACCCCTATGCGAAAGACTCGCGCCCCCAAGGGCACTCGATTCCCCAACCAGCCCACCGGCGCCGGCAAGGCCGCCCCAAAGGCGACCTCTGGAAAGGCGGCAAAGCCCGCCGCCCGCCCTCTCAAGGGCCTTCCCGACAAGGACACCCTGCTGAAGTTCCTCCGTGAGAACGGAGAGGCCGCCAAGGCCGATCTCGCCCGCGCCTTCGGCCTCAAGGGCGCCGAGCGCCGAGCGCTGCGCGAGATGCTGCAGGCCCTTGAGGCGGAGGGCGCGCTCGGCCGGCGCGGCCGACGCGGCTTCGCCGAGGCCGGCGCCCTGCCCGAGGTGGGCGTCGTCGATGTGGTGGAGCGCTCCACCGACGGCGAGCTCATGGTTCGCCTCACCAAGGGCGAGGACGCTCCGCTGGTGGTTCTGGCGCCCGCCCGCCACGGTGACGCCGGTCCCGCGCCCGGCATGGGCGATCGTCTTCTGGTGCGTTTCGCGAAGCTGGAGAACGGCGAGACCGAGGCCCGGCTGATCAAGAGCCTGGGCGCCAACTCCCAGCGCGTCCTGGGCGTGATCCGCAAGGCTCGCCGCGAGGTGCGCGTGGAGCCTGTGGACCGCAAGTCCAAGCTCAGCCTGTTGCTTACCGACCCCGCGGCGCACGAGCTGCGCGACGGCGACCTGGTGCTGGCCCAGATCGGCGGCTCGGAAGTTCGCTACGGCCCCAGGCGCGGCAAGGTGCTCGAGGTGGTCGGCCGCGAAGACGAGCCCCGCGCCGCCTCCCTGATCGCAATCCACAGCCACGGCATTCCGACAGGCTTCACGCCGGCCGCCGAGGCCGAAGCGGAGGCCGCCCAGCCGCCGACCCTGGCGGGCCGCGAGGATTTGCGCCAGGTGCCGCTGATCACCATCGACCCCGTGGACGCCCGCGACCACGACGACGCCGTCTACGCCGAGCCGGACACCGACCCGAAGAACCCCGGCGGCTGGGTCGTCTGGGTGGCCATCGCCGACGTCGCCGCCTATGTGCGCCCCAATTCGGCCCTGGACCGCGAGGCTCGCGACAAGGCCAACAGCGTCTACTTCCCCGACCGCGTTGAGCCGATGCTGCCGGAGCGGCTCTCCAACGGCCTCTGCTCGCTCCGCGAAGGCGAGAACCGCGCCTGCCTGGCGGTGCGCATGGTGTTCGGCGCCGACGGCCGCAAGCGTTCCCACAGGTTCGTCCGTGGTCTGATGAGGTCGGCGGCCAAGCTCTCCTACGAGCAGGCCCAGGCCGCCGCCGACGGCCATCCAGACGACAAAGCCGGCGCCATCTGGGGCGCGATCCTGAAGCCTCTGTGGGCCGCCTACGCCACGATGAAGACCGGCCGCGAGGCCCGCTCGCCCCTGGCCATCGAGAGTCTGGAGCGGAAGATCGTCATCGACGCCGAGGGCCAGGTGGCCTCGATCACGCCCCGCCCCTCGCTGGAGGCCCACAAGCTGATCGAGGAGATGATGATCCAGGCCAACGTCTGCGCCGCCGAGACCCTGGAGGCGAAGAAGACGCCGCTGATCTACCGCATCCACGACACCCCCAGTCCGGAGAAGATGCAGGCGCTCACCGACTTCCTGCAGACGCTGGCCATAAACTGGTCAAAGGGCGAGGCGCCGCGCACCGACCGCTTCAACCGCCTGTTGGGCGAGACCCGCGAGACGCCCCACGCCGAGATCGTCAACGAACTCGTCCTGCGCACCCAGATGCAGGCGGTCTATTCCACCGACAATATCGGCCACTTCGGGCTGAATCTGGCCAAGTACGGCCACTTCACCTCGCCGATCCGTCGCTACGCCGACCTGATCGTCCACCGGGGCCTGATCCGCGCCCTGGGGTTGGGCGAGGACGGCCTTTCCGAGCACGACATCTCCAAGATGAAGGACACCGCCGAGCAGATCAGCCACGCCGAGCGCCGAGCGATGGCCGCCGAGCGCGACGCCACCGACCGCTATGTGGCCGCCTTCCTCTCCGACCGGGTGGGCGCGGAGTTCCAGGGCAAGATCACCGGCGTGACCCGCTTCGGCCTGTTCGTGCGGCTCGCCGAGACCGGCGCCGATGGCCTCGTGCCGGTCTCCAGCCTGGGCGGGGAGTACTTCATCCACGACGACCGCATGCACGCCCTGGTGGGCGAACGCACCGGCGCACGCTGGCCGCTCGGCATGAGCGTGGAGGTGCGCCTTCGGGAAGCCACGCCGATCACCGGAGGCCTGCTGTTCGAAATGCTGAGCGATCCAGCCGCGCCTGACCCCACGGCCCCCAGGCCCAGGCTCGGCGCGCGAGCCCGCGGCGACCGGCGGCCGGGCGGCGGCGGCTTCCGTGGCCCGCCGCGAAACGGAGGACCAGGCGGCGGTCGCCCCGGCGGCGGACCTCGGCGCGGTCGCTGAGGCCACGCGGCCCCTTCCCTCGCCGCCACAGCCGGACCATACAGGCACGCACATGACCGAACCTGATTTACGCCGCCGCGAGCCCCAGGGCCCGCGACGCCTGCCCGGCGCGCGGGCTGTCCGTCCCCGCCAGGCCGCCACCCTGATCATCGTCCGCCAGGACGGGCCCACACCCACAGTCCTGCTGGGACGGCGCAACAGCGGCCACAACTTCATGCCCAACGCCTGGGTCTTCCCCGGCGGCCGGGTGGACCGCGCCGACTTCCACGCCCCGCACGCCGCTGAGCTCCGGCCCGCGGCCGCCCAGGTGTTCGAGCCGCACATGCCGGCCAGCCGGGCGCGCGCGCTGGGGCTGGCGGCGATCCGCGAGACCTTCGAGGAAGCTGGCCTCCTGCTGGCGAAGCCCGCCCCCACACGCCCGTCCGCCGGGCCCTGGCGGGAATTCCTGGCCCATGGCGCCCTGCCCGACCTTTCGGCCCTGGACGTGATCGGCCGGGCGATCACCCCGCCGATGATCGCCAAGCGATTCGACACCTGGTTCCTCACCGCCGACGCCGGACGTCTCCTCAGCCTCGACCGCCAGCCGGACTGCGGCGAGCTGGAGGAGATCGCCTGGATGGAGTTCGACGCGGCCTTCGAGCTCAACCTTCCCGACATCACCCGTGTCATGCTGAAGGTCGCCCGCGAGCGGATGACCCAGCCGGATCACCCCAGGCCCTTCTTCCGTCGCCTCAACGGCGCGTTCCAGACGACGCACCTCTAAGGAAGTCAGCCCGTGCATTGACTTTGCGGCGCGGATTCGTATTTTCCCGCGCTCTTCGAAACACCCGCCGGCGGCGACCCGCCTGGCCCCGCCCTAAGGAATCATCATGGCGAAGCCCGCCTCAATCAAGATCCGCCTGAACTCCTCGGCGGACACTGGCTACTTCTACGTCACCAAGAAGAACGCCCGCACCAAGACCGACAAGCTGGTGATGAAGAAGTACGACCCCGTCGTGCGCAAGCACGTGGAGTTCCGGGAAGGCAAGATCAAGTAAGCTTCACAAGCTTCTGGTTTACATGAAAAACGCCCGGCTCAGGCCGGGCGTTTTGCGTTCCGGGCGCCCTGTCAGCGCCGCTCAGAAGGTGCGGAATTCCTGCAGTTCGGCGCGCGCCGCCGGCTTCACGCCCACCTGAGGCAAGCCATCGTAGAAGAAACTCACCGGAACATCGAGAATAGGCGCCATTTGCCAGACCCGGGACGCCGACATCCGGTTGGCCGCGCATTCGTACTTCTGGACCTGTTGGAAGCGGATGCCGCAGGCTTTCGCCAGATCCTGCTGAGTCATTCCCATCAGGCGGCGGCGGCGGCGAAGTCTGATCCCCAGATGTCTGTCCACAGCATCGATCATGTCGTTCTCTTTACGCCTTCACGCCCTCGAAGAAGATCGCTCACAGAACCGGCCTCACAAGGCAAGATGAACATCTTCTAGGAGGTTTGTCGGTGTGCTGAACTTTTCGTCATCATAGCCGGGATTTGATGCGGAAATGTATCAGCGCACTCAGTCGCCAGGACTTATCCGCACAAAGGGCGCCCATTAGGCCGGATGGGCCCACCCTGCGGACCACCCCGATAGCCGCGACCCGTCCGCTCTGCGGCCCGTCTGCGCCGACAGCTGGCGATGCGCCGCTTCCGAGGCGGTCAGTCTCCCATTCGCCGACGCCCGGCTCCAGCTTTCGTAGGCAGATCGTCCGGCTTCAGGCCGCCGCCGAGGCGATGACCTGGTTCCTCCCCCGCGACTTGGCCAGATAGACCGCCTCGTCGGCCCGCCGCAGCAGTTCGCCCGGGCTGTCCTCGGGACCGACGCTGGTGGCGACGCCTATGGAGATCGTGACCGTCAGGAACTCCGCCCCCCCGTTCACCCGGAATGGCGAGCCGGCCGCGTGCATCCGCAGGCGCTCGGCGATCCGCTGGGCCTCCTCGGTGCGCGTCTCCGGCATCACCACCACGAACTCCTCGCCGCCGTAGCGCACCGGCAGGTCCGCCGCGCGGACGTTGGAAGCGAGCAGCCCGGCGAACTCCCGCAACACCTCGTCGCCGACCATGTGGCCGTGGGTGTCGTTGACCTTCTTGAAGTGGTCGATGTCCACCAGAAGCACTGAGGTGGGCTCCCCCCCGTGGGCCGCGCGGCGCACCAGGGCCTCCAGCCGGCTGCTCATGTAACGGCGGTTGTGCAGGCCGGTGAGCTGGTCGGTGACCGCCAGCTCCAGCGACTGGTCGAGGTTGTCGCGCAGGTTGTCGGTGTAGCGCTTGCGTCGGATCTGGGTGCGGACGCGGGCCGCCAGTTCGCCGGGATCGATCGGCTTGGCCAGGATGTCGTTGACGCCGATCTCCAGGGCCTTGACCACCCGCGCCCTCTCGTCGGCGTCGACGATCGCCAGGACCGGAGCGTTGCGCGTGGAGACCTCGGAGCGGATGTGGGCGGCGATACGCAGGCCGTCGAACCCACGGGCGGAGGCGTTGACGATCACCAGGTCCACCGGCCCCTGAGCGGCGATCAGGGCCTTTTCGGAATCGGCTTCTATGAACGGCCGGTGCTCGATGGCCGGTTCGCTGCAGATGCGCTGCGCCTGGCGTTCATGGTCGTCAATGATCAGGATGCGCCCGCCCGAGCCGCCCATGCGCGTGACGCCACCGGCGATCACCCCCAGGCGGCGGCCTGAGGCCTCCCGCTGGCGCAGCTCGTCGATCACCGCCTTCAGCCGCGTGAGGCTGCGGACGCGAGCCATCAGCATCAGGTCCTCGATCGGCTTGGTCAGGAAGTCGTCGGCGGCCGCCTCAAGGCCCGCCACCCGGTCGGAACGGCCGTCCAGCGCGGTCACGAGGACCACGGGGATATGCCGGGTCTCAGCATCGTCCTTCAGCCGCCGGCAGACCTGGAAGCCGTCCATCCCGGGCATCATGATGTCCAGCAGGATGATGTCCGGCCGCTCCGAGGCCGCCATGGCCAGGGCCGTGGGCCCGTCCGAGGCGGTGATGACATCGTAGTATTCGGCCGACAGCTTGGCTTCCAGCAGCCGCACATTGGCCTCGATATCGTCGACCACGAGGATCTTGGCTGACATGGGGACTAGTCCAGAAGACGGCGGATGGTGTCCAGGAAGATTGATACCTTAATCGGCTTGGAAATATAGGCCTCGCACCCGCCTTCGCGAATACGTTCTTCGTCGCCCTTCATGGCGAAGGCCGTGACGGCCACCACCGGGATGTGGGCCAGCTCCTGGTCCTCCTTCAGCCACTTGGTGACTTCGAGGCCGGAAATCTCCGGGAGCTGAATGTCCATGAGAATCAGGTCGGGCTTGTGTTCGCGGGCCAGCGCCAGCGCCGCGAATCCCTCGCGGGTCTGCAGGGTCTGATAGCCCTGGGCGTCGAGCAGGTCATGAAAGAGCTTCATGTTCAGCTCGTTATCCTCGACGATAAGGACAGTCTTGGCCATGCGGGACCCGATGATGCTTCGATATGGGCGAGCCATGCCGCCCTTCTGATCTGGATCGTCTTTATCGACTGGATATCCTTAAACTTCGTTAGCCGGACATTCACCTTGGCCGAACCCGACCCGATCACCGTTGCCGTTCCGCACGTTCCCCGTCTCGAAGACCTGGGCCTGGCTCGCGACCGCCCCCTGGTGATCGTCGATGTGGACGAGGTGCTGGGCATGTTCATGCGCGGCTTCGGGAATTTCGTCACTTCCCAGGGCTACGAGATGCGGGTGGAACGGTTCGCCCTGCTGCAGTCGATCTATCGGCCGGGCGCCGCGGAGCATCTGGAGATCGACGAAGGCCGCAAGCTGTTCCAGACGTTCTTCCGCGCCCACTGCGGGGAGATGGACGTCGCGCCCGGAGCCATCGAGGCGCTTGCGCGGCTGGCGACCCGGGCCGAGATCCTGATTCTCTCCAACGCGCCCGCCGAGGCCCAGGCCCTGCGCGCCGCCTGGCTCAGGCGGCACGACCTGCCGCACCCGCTGATTCTCTCCAGCGGCCCCAAAGGCCCGATCACCGCGGCGCTCACGGCCCAGAGCAGCGGCCGCTCCGCCTTCGTGGACGACCTGATCTCAAATCTGGATTCGGTGGCCGAGCACGCCCCGGCCACGGCGAGGTTCCAGCACGTGGCCGATGAGCAGCTGCGCCCGCTGACCCCGACCAGGCCCGACCTGCATCCCCGGATCGACGACTGGAAGCTGCTCGGCGAGGCCATCGAGCAGCAGATCCTGCGCTGACATGGCCGACGTCGTCCGCATCTGGATCGAGACCGCCCACAACCTCGCCCTGCGCTGCGGTGGCTGGGCCTATGTGGCGGCTGTGGGCGGCGCCCTCATGGGCGCGGCCGGCGGTGAGCGGACGGCTTCGGCCGAGCGCATGGCCCTGGCCGGCCTCATCGAGGCGCTGAAGACCGCCCCGGGGGGCGCGTCGGTGGAGGTCACGAGCGCGGGTCCGCTGGTCCTAGGACTCGCCGGCCGCCTCGCCGCCTTCGCGGCTGGCGAGGAGCCCCCCGCCGACAACCTCGACCTCTGGGCCCCGCTGACCGTCGGTCTGAAACAGCGCACGGCGCGGTTCGTATCCGCCGCGAGCGCCCCCGGCACGCCCACGGCCTTCGCCGCGGCCTGGGCGGAGCTGGCGCGCGACAAGGCCAAGGCCTCGGGCGGCTTCCGCGCGGTCATCCCGAAAGCCAACCTGGCGAAGCTCCGCGTCTGAGCCGCGCCAGTCCGGAACAAATCCGGTATACCGGGCGGCATGATCCGCATGGGCGTGGATTTCGGCGGGACCAAGATCGAGGCCGCGGCGATCGACGCTGACGGCCGGTTCCAGGCCCGCGTCCGCGCACCCACGCCCGCAAGCTATGCGGACCGGCTGCTGGCCGTGCGCGAGGTGGTGGCGGAAGCCGAGCGGCAGGCGGGCGCCAAGGCGCGCCGCGTGGGTGTCGGCGGGCCCGGCTCGCCCTCGCCCAGGACCGGCCTGATGCGGAACTCCAACTCCACGGTCCAGAACGGCAAGCCGTTCCCGGCCGACCTGGAGCGGGCCCTGGGCCGTCCCGTCCGCTACGCCAACGACGCCAACTGCCTGGCGCTTTCCGAGGCCACGGACGGCGCCGGCGCGGGTGAGCGGGTGGTTTTCGCCGCGATCCTCGGCACCGGCTGCGGCGCCGGCGTCACGGTAGAGGGCAGGCTTCTGGAAGGCCGCAACCGGGTGGCCGGCGAATGGGGCCACATCCCCCTGCCCGGCTGGCGCCCTGACGAGCCTCTGTTGCGCTGCTGGTGCGGCCGGGAGAACTGCCTGGAGCTGTGGGTCAGCGGCACGGGGCTAGCCCGCGACACCGGCCGGGCCGCCGAGGACACGGTGGCCGCCATGCGCGCCGACGAGCCCGCCGCCCGGGCGGCCTTCGACCGCTACGTCGACCGGCTGGCGCGGGGGCTGGCCACGATCGTCGACATCCTCGACCCCGACGTCATCGTCCTGGGCGGCGGGATGTCCAACGTCGACGAACTGTATCCGGCCCTGCCCGACGCCATCGCGACGCATGTCTTCTCCGATGTCTTCACGACTCCGGTCCGAAAGGCGCTGCACGGCGATTCCTCCGGCGTGCGGGGCGCCGCATGGCTGTGGCCCCTGGAGCCGGACGCTTGAAGTCCCTGTGCCGTGACTGCTTCTGGACCGGCGGCCAGATCGTGCGCCGGTGCCCTTCCTGCGCCTCCCCGCGCATTGTCGCCCACGAGGAACTGGACAAGCTCTCCATCGCCCACATGGACTGCGACGCCTTCTACGCCACGGTGGAAAAGCGTGACCGCCCGGAGCTGCGCGACAAGCCGGTGATCGTCGGCGGCGGC
>CANJKG010000124.1 GCA_947474775.1 Caulobacteraceae bacterium
GGCTCCGTGCGCGCGTTGTTGACCAGCAGGGTCACCGGTCCCATGGCGCCCTCGATCTCGTCGAAGGCGCGGGCCACGGCGGCCTCGTCGGTCAGGGCCACGGCCATCGCCTTGGCGACGCCGGCCACGGCGCCGACGGCCGCGACCGCTGCGTCACAGGCCTCGAGACTGCCGTCCATCAGCACCAGGGACGCGCCGGCGCGGGCCAGCTCCACGGCGATGGCCTGGCCGACAGCGTCGCCGGCCCCGGTGACCACGGCTATGCGGCCGGCGAACAGGTCGGGCGCCGCCATCGGCGTGCCCGGCGGGAGGGATGGGGCGAGCGGCATGGTCAGGAGCCTCCCTTGGCGGCTGCGGCCTCTTCGGCTTCGCGCTTTCGCCGGTCGAAGGACTCCCGGATCGGCTCGAAGGGCGCCGTCGAGTGCCATCGGCGCAGCCAGTTGGCGGCGTCCAGCACGATCACATGGCCGGTGAGATAGTTGGCGTAGTCCGAGCAGAGAAAGGTCGCCAGCCAGCCCAGCTCGCGGGCCTGGCCGACCCGTCCGCCGGGAATGGTCTGCATGCGCTTGGCGATCTGGGCGTCCAGGTTGGCGGCGCTGGAGCCGGCCTCCACGCTGTGATTGCTGCGGTCCTTCTCGGGATAGAAGCCGGGCGCCAGGGTGTTGATGCGGATGTTGTCCGGCGCCCACTCCACCGCCAGCGACCAGGTCAGGTTGTTCACCCCAGCCTTGGCCGCCGCCGAGTGCGCCGTGGACGGCCCGCCGGTGGCCGCATAGGGGGCGCCCACATTGAGCACCGCCCCGCCTTTCCCGGCCTTCAGGCGTCGCAGGCCGAACTCGCGCGCGCAGTAGAAGGTCCCGTTCAGGACGATGTCGACCACCGTCTTCCAGGCGTTGGGGCTCATCCGGTCGGCCGGGACCTCGAAGTTGCCCGCCGCATTGTTGATCAGCACGTCCACCGGCCCAAGCGCCGCCTCGACGGCGTCGAAACAGGCTGCGACAGAGGCCGGGTCGCGGACGTCCATGGCGGCGCCGAAGGCCTCGCCGCCGTCCGCTTTGATCGCGGCCACGCCGGCTTCGAAGTTGCTGCGGCTGACGATGGCCACCTTTGCGCCCAGGCGCGCGAACTCCAGGGCGATGGACTTGCCCAGGCCGGTGCCGCCGCCGGTGACCATCACCACCCTGCCGCCATAGGCCCCGGAAGGAAGGAAATGCGCGCCTAGCGGCGGCGGTGGCGATAGTGGCATGGGTCAGCTCTCCCTGGGGCCCGCGGCGGCCGCCGCGGGGGACTTATCGGCGGCGTCGACGGCCTGGTCGCCGTCGAAAGGCGTCGTCCAGCTTTCGATCAGCCGCCAGCCTTCGGCGTTCAGCGCCGCGGTGACCTCGGGCTCGCCGTTCAGGATGGCTTCCCCGACCCGCCACTGCCGGGCCTCCATCACCTGCATCCGCTCGGGGTGGTCGGTGAAGACCGAGGCGGTCTGCATGCGCGCTCCGAAAATGTAGACGATGCGCAGGAATAGCTCCAGGAACGGGTTGTCCGCCAGCTCCAGTATGCAGTTTCGGATCCGCTCCCCGCGCCGCAGGTATTCCGAAACGGTCATGTCCTGATCATAGGTCGCCTTCAGCTCGTCGATGGTCCGCCGAAGGGTCTCGCGCCTGGCCGCATCCTGGGACATGGCCGCGATCCGGTAGACCTCGATGTTGAGCACCCGGCTGGCCACGCTCAGGTGCTTGATCGTCGCCTGCCGCAGGCTCAGGTACAGCGTCGCGGCCCGGGCGATGCCGTGGACGTCGGGCCTGCGGGTGACATAGCCGCCCCGCGCCCCGCGCTGCACGGTGATCAGCTGTTCCTGCTCGAGGATGCGCGCCGCCTGCCGCAGGGTTGCGCGGCCGACCTTCATACGCTCGACGATTTCGGTTTCGGTGCCCAGGTTGGAGCCGGTCGGCTGGGCCAGGATCTCTTCGCGCAGACGCCTCAGGAGGGAGCCGCTCCTCAACGGGCGGGCTTCGACGGTGTCCTTCAAGGCGGAGCTCCGTTAGGCGCCTGAGCTGGTTGGCCCGGGCACATCCCTAGCACTCGTTCCTGGTCAGGGAAACCGGCGAGCAGCCTTCAAAAGGGATACCTTCTCAGGGGAACTCGCAAGACCCTCTTGCGGGCAACGGGCCGAATCCGTCGGATTTCCCCCTATGGCGTCCGGAAGAAGGAAAGCGGGCCCCCAATAAAAGGTATCCATATTGTAATCCCTGCACGTGCACGGCATAGTCGGCGACTTCAAGGCGAAGGCGGGCTTTGCCGCCCCGGGCGGATGGCCTCCGGCCGGGAAGCTCCGGACCGGAACTCGGGAGTAGAAGCACCCATGACCTTCGTGTTCAGCGCCGACGCTCACGTTGTGGAACCCAAAGACATCTACGACAAGGCCCTACCCCCGTCGCTCAAACCGTACGGCATCCGCAGCGAGCGCCAGGGCGACCATATCTGCACCCTGGCGGGCGAAAAGGTCCTTCACCGGGCCCGCATCATCAAGAAGGACAATCCCCCTCCCGCCAACGAGGAGCTGAAGGGCGTCAAGCTCAACAAGGGAGAGGACGTGGTGCGCTTGCACGCCGTCGCCAGGGGCCAGATCGACCTGGTCGGACGGATGGAGGACATGGCGCTGGACGGCATAGACGCCGAGATCCCGTTCCCGTCCACCAGCCTGTGGACCTACGGCATCGAGCACGTGGAGACCGAGCTGGCCACGGCCCAGATCTACAACGACTGGAACAACCAGCACTTCTCCGGGCACCTGGACAAGTTCGTCCGCTGCGGGGTGCTGCCGGTGCGCGACTTCAGCAATACCCTGGCCGAGATGAAGCGGGTGGCGAAGATGGGCTTCACGGCCGCCATGCTGCCCTGCGTCACCGCGCGGGGCATGCCCAAGTACAACGACGAGGCCTGGGATCCGGTGTTCGAACTGGCCGGCGAGCTGGGTGTGGTCATGGTGATGCACACCGGCACCGGGCTTGAGACCGTGCAGCCGGAACGCCGCGCCGGCGGGGCGGTGATCAACTACACCAACCAGGCCTGCGACGCCTGGAACGCCGTGCAGTACCTGGTCGCCGGCGGCGTGCTGGACCGCCATCCCAGGGCCCAGGTGGCGTTCATCGAAAGCGGCGCCAGCTGGCTGGCAGGCTGCGTGGAGCGGATGGACGAGATCTACGTCGCCCACCAGGTCTATGTGCGGCCCAAGCTCTCTTTGATGCCGTCCGAGATCGTGAAGCGTCAGATCTCCGTCGGATTCCAGAGCGACCGGGCCTGCGTCCTCGCCCGTTCGGTCACCGGTGTGCGGCCGCTGATGTGGGGCTCCGACTATCCCCACGCCGAAGGCACCTTCCCGCGCTCCAAGGAGGTGATCGCGCGCATCTTCGACGGCGTTGAGATCAGCGAGAAGGACAAGGCCGACATCCTGGGCGGCAACGCCGCTCGCCTGTTCCGGCTGCCGAGGCCGGAGTTCCAGAACGCGGCCTGAAGACAACCGGCCAGGCGCCCTGGATGAACCCGATCCGGTCTCCGGAATACCTCGCATGAGCGCCATGCCAGTAAGCGTGGATCGCATCGCCGCAGACCGCGTGCAGAAGACCGGCTAGGGTCGCTTCAACCGCAGATCCATCGCGGAAAAACGAACACGGGGAATGACAGGTGAGTGCAGCCATCCCGCCCGCTGGGCCTTCGGCGCGCGGCGCCGCCGCGCAGGAGTGGCGAAAGCACTGGCCGCTCACCCTGACGACGCTGGTGGGCTCCACCTTCACCGGCCAGCACGTCTATTCCACCGGCGTGATCATGAAGCCGCTCAACGAGGCTTTCGGCTGGTCGCGCGGACAGGTCTCGCTCACGGTCACCATGGTGGGACTGGGCACCGTCATCGTCGCCCCGCTGGTGGGGATGCTCGTCCAGCGCTACGGCGCGCGGCGGGTGGCCATGGTCTCGGTGCCGCTGACGGCGGCCCTGTTCGCGAGCATCTCCCTGACCGGCCCGCAGTTGTGGACCTACTATGCCGTCTTCGCGGTCTATTCGATGGTCCAGGTGGCGATCGGCCCGGTGCTCTGGGCCTCGGCGATCACCAGCACCTTCAAGGCAAGCCGGGGGCTGGCGCTCGGGATCGGCCTGTCGGGGGTCGGCTTCTCATCGATCATCTATCCACAGGCCGCGCTGTGGCTCATCAAGCACCATGGCTGGCAGGGGGTCTTCGTCGGGCTGTCGGCGACGGCGCTGGTCCTGATGACGCCGCTGATCCTGTTCGCCTTCAAGCCGCTCCATCAAGGTGAGGCCAGGCGGACGGCCGCGATCGTGGCGGCGGCGGCGCCCGCCCTGCCGGGCCTGACCCTGCGCCAGGCGATCCGCACCAGCCTCTTCTGGCGTGTGATCCTGGTGCTCACCACCGCGGCCGCGACTGTCTCCACCATCAAGGTCCATCTCTTGCCGCTTCTGACCGACAAGGGGGTGTCCACCGCGACGGCGGCCTCGATCGTGGGCGTGCTGGGCGTTTCGACCCTGGTCGGGCGCTGGATCGGCGGCTTCCTGCTCGACCGCATCAGCGCGCGTGTCGTGGCCCTGCCGTTCTTCATCCTTCCGGCGATCGGCTGCCTGGTGCTGGCCAATTTCGGCGGCGACGGCGTCACCGCGGCGCTGCTGGCCGCGGTGCTGATCGGGGTATCCTACGGCGTGGATGGGGACATGCTGCCCTTCCTGATCTCCCGCTACTTCGGGCCGCGCGAGTATCCCAAGCTGTTCGGACTCACCATGAGCTTCTATGGCCTGGGCTATGGGCTCGCGCCGCCTGTCGCCGGGTTCCTGTTCGACACGCTAGGCTCCTACACCGTCTTCCTGACGGTGCTCGCCGGGACTCTGCTCATCGCGGGCCTGGTGGCGACGACGTTCGGTCGTTACCCCGACGACGAGGAGCCCGTTCCGGCGACGCCGCCCCAGCCCGAAGCGGCCCAGGGAGCCTAGAGCCGGAGCGGTTCAGATGGAACCATCTGAGCCGTGGCTCAGGTTCTACACCTTTGATTGTCGAGCCCGAATTCAACCATCAGACGATTCCGTCTGATCGCATCGTGCTCTAGGCTGAGGTTCTTCCCGGACCAGGGGCGGCTCCCGCCCACAGGGCCTCGATGGCGTCGCACATCAGGCGCACCGTCTCCGGGGAGAGCTCCCCCTGCTCGGGGTGGGGGTCCAGACGCCTGGCCCATGTCTCCCGGCGCGCGATGGTGTCACGGATGATGGCGCGCATGCACGCGACCCGGAAGTCGAAGTCCTCCGGCGCCATCGGCGGGGCCAGGTCGCGCAGGTGTCCCAGGCTGCGGGCCCATGATCCGCCGCCCGGCTTGCCGGTGTCGGTGAACAGCGCCCGGTGCGCGCGCTCGGCGGCCAGGAAGAACTGGATGTTCAGCGCGCTCTCGCTGTCCTGGGGCGGGTCCATCAGCCAGCCCACCGACAGTTCGCAGATGGTCCGGATGGTGATCGGGGCGCCGTTCGCCTCCAGGGCGTCGAGCCTGCGCGAGCGGACGATATCCCGCTCGTGCGCGAAGTCGTCGACGATTTCCTCGATCAGGGCGTCCTTGCTGGCGAAGTAGTAATAGAGCGAGCCTTCGTTGCGCGTCTCCACGGCGGCCACGATGTCGCGCACCGAGACCTTGTCCAGGCCCCGTTCCGCGAACAGTTCCTTCGCCGCGGACTTCAGCGCGGCGCGGGTGCGCTCCCCCTTTTCTCCCCTGGGACCAACCCCTCGCGCCAAACCGATCTCTCCTGACTTGCGGGCCACCCTAGGGCGCTGGACAGGCCCAACAAAGTCGGACATCTCATTTTAGGTCATCGAACTAAAATGAATCCGCCAGAGGCGGACATGGGCGGGAAGACGATCGAGCTGCAGATCGCCCGCTTCGCAACCGATGTGGGCGCCCACATCGTGCTGGGCCAGCCGGAAGCGCTCGGCCCAGACCATCCGCGCTTGCGCGAGGCGGCCGACCATGTGGACCAGATCACCGCCCGCGCGGGTCTGAATACCCGCCTCGAGGCCAGGGGCGACCGCGTGGTCGTCACCGCGGGAGCCTGAGCCTCAACGGTCGGCGAGGTGGTCCCGGTATCGGGTCCGCAGCGTCTTCTTGTCGATCTTGCCCGTGGCGGTGAGCGGGACGGCGGCGAAGATGACATCGTCCGGCATCCACCACCTGGCGATCCGGGGGCGCAGGAAGTCCTCCACCGCCGCGCGGTCGATGGACGCGCCATCGTGGGTCTCGATGATCAGCAGCGGCCGCTCCTCCCACTTGGGGTGCGGCACGCCGACGACGGCGGCCACCTTCACGCCCGGACAGGCGGCGGCGATGTTCTCCAGGTCGATGGAGCTGATCCATTCGCCGCCGGACTTGATGACGTCCTTCTTGCGGTCGGTGATGCGCATGAAGCCGTCGGCGTCCAGGGTTGCGATGTCGCCGGTGTCGAACCAGCCGTCGGCATCGACACAATCGGCCTCATGTTTGTGATAGCGGCGGATGGTCCAGGGTCCGCGCACCATCAGGGCGCCCGACGTCTCCCCGTCGCGCGCGGTGTCGGCGCCGTCCTCGTCGGCGGTGCGCAGCTCGATGCCGAACTGCAGCCGGCCCTGGCGGCTCCAGATCGCCTCGCGCATGGCCTCCTCGCCGCGCGCGGCCAGTGCGGGCGTCGGCGTAGCCACGACGCCCAGGGGGCAGAGTTCGGTCATTCCCCAGATCTGCAGTACGTCGACGTCGTACCTCTCCTTGAAGGCCTGGGCCATGGCGCGGGGCACCGCCGAGCCGCCGATAACCACCCGCTTGAGGCCGGCCGGCGTGCGGCCGTTCTGGTCCAGCCAGGCCAGGTACATGGTCCAGATGGTGGGCACCCCGCCGGTGAAGGTGACGCCCTCGCCTTCGATCAGCTCGTGCAGGCCGGCCCCGTCCATCCGGTCGGCGGGAAGCACCAGCTTCGATCCGCAGATCGGCGCCACGAAGGGCAGGCCCCAGGCGGTGGCGTGGTAGAGCGACGAACAGGGCATGACCACGTCGAAGGCCGTGAACCCGAACGCGCTGGCCAGGCCCGCCGCCATGGCGTGCAGAACGACGGCGCGATGGCTGTAGAGGACGCCCTTGGGGTCGCCCGTGGTGCCCGAGGTGTAGCAGAGGAAGGCCGCGGCGTTTTCATCGAAGCTCGGCCACGCGAACCCCGGCTGCACGGCCGCCAGCAATGCCTCGTAGGAGACCGCGCCCACGGCGCCCGGCAGCAGGTTCGCCTCGTCGGTCAGCATGACATAGGCGCGCACCGTCCGGAGCTGGCCGGCGATACGCTCCACCAGTTCCAGCAGGTTGCGCTCGAAGAACAGCACCGAGCTTTCGGCGTGGTTGATGGTGTAGACGATCTGCTCGTCGAACAGCCGCGGGTTGGCGGTGTGCAGCACCGCGCCAATCCCGGTCACGGCATAGAACAGCTCCAGGTGGCGATGGGTGTTCCAGGCCAGGGACGAGACCGTGTCGCCTGCGCCGACGCCCAGTCGTTCAAGCGCGCCCGCCGCGTGCTCGCAGCGCCTGGCCATGCGGGCATAGTCGTAGCGATGGATCGGCTCGTCTACGCCCCGCGAGACGATCTCGCGCTCCCCGTGCGCGGTGGCCGCATAGCGCAGGATGCCGGAGACCAGCAGCGGCGTGGTCTGCATCAGGCCCATGAGCATGCGGTCGGTCCTCCTTCAGCGCCTGGCATCAAGCGTCGGGCCACACTCGATCCGCGAAACGGCTGATGATCAAGGCCTCGGCCGGATAGGCCGTCGAGCCGCGCGTGAACCAGATGTGCTGGGACTTCGGGCTGATGTGGACGTCCGCCTGCGCGCCCACGTGGGCCAGGCCACGGGCGAGCGCCAGGTTGTCGTCCAGCAGTATCTCCTCCGTCCCCACCATCATCAAGGTCGGCGGGAAGCCCGTGAGGTCGGCCAGCACCGGCGAGACCAGGGGGTCGTCGGCGGGCGCGCCCTGCAGGTAGAACTCCGCCGCCTCCGCCGCCTGGGCGGCCGAGAAGATCTTGTCCGTCTCGGCCCTGGACCTCATCGACGCGGCCGTCAGCCGCAGGTCCAGCAGCGAGGAGATCAGCAGCAGGCCCACCGGCGGCGGCAGCTTGCCGCCGCGCAGCGCCAGCACCGTGGTCGAGGCGGCCAGCCCGCCGCCGGCCGAATCGCCGGCCAGCATCGGCCCCGCGCCCTGCCCGGCCACGGCGGCGTAGACGTCGCGGGCGTCGGTCAGGCCGGCCGGGAACGGATGCTCCGGCGCCAGTCGGAACTCCACCGCCACCACCGTCGCCCGGGTCCAGGCCGCCAGGTGCGAGCAGAACGGCCCATAGGCCACCGCCGAGGATGTGCGAAATCCGCCGCCATGCAGATAGACGATCGCGCCCCGCGGCGCGGCGGGCCGGCAGACGACACAGGAAACCCCGCCCACCTCCTCCTGCGCCACCGTTACGTCCGGATGGACCGTGTCGGCCAGACGGTTGGCGACCGAGCGGGCGCGCTGGTCGATCAGGGTCTGCGGGGCCGGCCTGCCCGGGCGGATCGGCGGCAGTTCCATGTCTTGCTCCGTGGCTGCGGGGACCTTGGCTCGGGTCACCCTTCGCGGTCGATGTTCATAGCCGCTCCCGCAAGTGGTTTCCCGCCAGGCGAACCCAGATACGGACTGACGGAATCCTTGAGGAGGCGGCGGCTCCTCAGTGAGCCGTCTCCGGCGTCCCGTCGCCGGGGGACACCTTCGGCAGGCAGATGCAGGCGGCGAGGAAGCCGACGGCCGACAGCAGGTTGATGGTCAGGGTCCAGCCAATGGCGGCGCCCAGGCCCCCTTCCCCGAACTGATCGCTGAGGAAGCCGGTCGCCAGAGGACCGAGGCCACTGCCCAGGAGATTGACCGACAGCTGGTAAGCGCCCACCGACACGCCGCGCGCCGACGGGTGGCTGCTCGCCAGGACGATGGTCATGGCCTGGCCCGACCACACGCCCAGGGCGACGCCGATCAGCATGGCGCAGGCGCCGGCGATCAGCGCGTCGGGGGCCGAGACCATGGCCCAGCCCAACGGCGCCGACAGGCTCAGCATCAGGGCCGAGAAACGCCAGAGGGACTTGTCGCGCCCCCGAGAGAGCAGGACGGTCATGGGCCCCGACATCACCGACCCGATGCCCTTGCCGAGCAGCACCGAGAACCCGACGATCAGGCCGGCCTGGGCGATATTCAGGTGGTGATGTCGAATGAAGAACGAGCCCATCCAACTCCAGACGGAATGCTGGGCGGCCGAGGCGAAGGTCCCGCCCAGGATCATCATCATCAGGGCCGGATTGGTGAGGACCGCGCGCGCGCTCGCCAGCACGGATTTGGACGCCCCCTTCTCGGGCGCGGAGGCACGGACGGGCTCGCGGATCGTCAGCCAGACCAGCAGGGCCAGCAGGATCCCGGGAAGGCCGGCCACCAGGAAGGCCGCGCGCCAGCCATGGGCGTGGGCGATCAGGCCGCCCACCAGGGCGATGCTGCCGGCCCCGATGGGAACGGCCATGTAGTAGATGCCCAGGGCGATCGGCCGCTCCCGGGCCTTGAACAGGTCGCCCAGCAGCGAGGCGTTGGTGGGCTGGCCCCCGGCCTCGGCCGCGCCCACGCCTGCGCGCATCAGCACCAGGGCGCCGTAGGAGCCCGCAAGCGCGGTGAGCGCCGTCAGCCCGCTCCAGATGGTCAGGATGATCGAGATCATCTTGATCCGGTTCACCCGGTCGGCGAGCCAGCCCAGCGGCAGAACGAACACGGCCAGCGTCCCGGAGTGTGCGAGCCCGGTGAGGATGCCCATCTGGGCGTCGCTGAGCGCGAACTCCGACTTGATCGGCTCGACCAGTATGGAGATCACGTTGCGGTCGATGGAGTGCATCACGTGGATGGCCGTGAGCACGCCCAGCACGTACCAGCGGTTGTCCCAGAAGCGGGCGAGCGGACGGCTCTTCTCAGGTGTTTCA
>CANJKG010000125.1 GCA_947474775.1 Caulobacteraceae bacterium
AGGGCACCAACGCCGAACTCGGCAAGCAGATCATCCGGGACTCCGGACTAAACGTGATCCCGGCCAACGACCTTTCGGACGGCGCGGAAAAGATCGTCAAGGCCGTGCGGGGGAACGCCTGATGTCCATTCTGATCGGCAAGGACACCAAGGTCATCTGCCAGGGCATCACCGGCGCCCAGGGCACCTTCCACTCCGAACAGGCCATCGCGTACGGGACCAAGATGGTCGGCGGCGTGACGCCCGGCAAAGGTGGCACGACCCACATCGGCCTGCCGGTGTTCGACACCGTGGGCGAGGCGGCCAGGCAGACGGGCGCCGACGCCACCGTGATCTATGTGCCGCCGCCCTTCGCGGCCGACTCCATCCTGGAGGCCATCGACGCCGAGATTCCGCTCATCGTCTGCATCACCGAGGGCATCCCTGTCGCCGATATGGTCAAGGTGAAGCGTTCGCTGTCGGGCTCGAAGTCGCGCTTGATCGGGCCGAACTGCCCGGGTGTCCTGACGCCGAACGAGTGCAAGATCGGCATCATGCCCGGAAACATCTTCAAGCAGGGCTCAGTGGGCGTTGTTTCCCGCTCCGGGACGCTTACCTATGAGGCCGTGTTCCAGACCTCACAGGTGGGCCTTGGCCAAACGACGGCCGTCGGCATCGGCGGCGACCCGGTCAAGGGCACCGAGTTCATCGACGTGCTGCAGATGTTCCTCGACGATCCGGCGACAGAGTCGATCATCATGATCGGTGAGATCGGCGGCTCCGCCGAGGAGGATGCGGCTGAATTCATCAAAAATTCAGCGACGAAGAAGCCTATGGTGGGGTTCATCGCGGGACGCACCGCGCCGCCGGGGCGGCGCATGGGTCACGCGGGGGCGATCATCTCCGGCGGCAAGGGCGGAGCCGACACCAAGATCGCTGCGATGGAGGCCGCGGGCATACGCGTGTCACCGTCGCCGGCGAAACTCGGCGAAACCCTGCTCCAGGTGCTGAAAGGCGCCTAGCCCGGGGCAAACTTAAGCGTATGGGCGGTCCGCGCCAGGCTCCTTAGATGAAGCGCCGCGGGGCAAGCCCGGAGGCGGACGAATGGCGGACGACGCAGGCCTGATCAACGAGGTGCTCGCAGAGACCTCGTTCCTCTATGGGGGCAACGCCGCCTTCGTGGAGGATCTCTACGCGCGCTGGGCGGCCGACCCGTCGTCGGTGGAGCCCTCGTGGCAGGCGTTCTTCGGCACCCTGCGCGACCACGCCGACGACGTGCGGCATTCCGGCGCCGGGCCGAGTTGGACTCCGACCGCGACCCCGCGTAGCCGCCCGGACTGGCTGTCGGCGCTCGACGGGCTGTGGCCGGCGGTGGAAGCCAAGGTCGGCTCCAAGATCGCCGAGCGCGAACTGGCGGCGTCCCCCGACGCGGTACGCGGGGCCACACTGGATTCGCTTCGCGCCATCATGATGATCCGGGCGTACCGGATGCGCGGCCACCTGAAGGCCAACCTCGATCCGCTGGGCATCGCCAACACGCCGGGCGACGCCTCCGAACTCGATCCGGCCAGCTACGGCTTCTCGTCCGCCGACATGGATCGGCCGATCTTCCTGGACTACGTGCTGGGTCTCGAGACCTCCACGGTCCGGGAGATCCTCAACATCCTGCGCCGCACCTACTGTGGCAATGTCGGCGTGCAGTACATGCACATCTCTGACCCCAGGGAGAAGGCCTGGCTGCAGGAGCGCATCGAGGGCCGCGACAAGGAGATCACCTTCTCCAAGGAGGGCAAGATCGCCATCCTGAAGAAGCTCATCGAGACCGAGGGTTTCGAGAAGTTCCTGCACCGCCGCTTCCCCGGCACCAAGCGCTTCGGCCTGGACGGCGGGGAGAGCATGGTCCCGGCGCTGGAGCAGATCATCAAGCGCGGCGGCGCCCTGGGCGTGAAGGACATCGTCATCGGCATGCCGCACCGCGGCCGCCTGAACGTGCTCGCCGCCGTTATGGGCAAGCCCTACCAGGTGATCTTCCACGAGTTCCAGGGCGGCACCAGCCTGCCTTCGGACGTGGAGGGCTCGGGCGACGTGAAGTACCACCTGGGCGCCTCGTCGGACCGGGAGTTCGACGGCAATAGCGTCCACCTGTCGCTGACCGCCAACCCCAGCCACCTGGAGATCGTCAATCCGGTGGTGATCGGCAAAGTCCGCGCCAAACAGGCCTTCACGCTTCGCGAGACCCCGACGGCGGGCCGCGGTCACGCGCTGCCGCTGCTGCTGCACGGCGACGCCGCCTTCGCCGGCCAGGGCGTGGTGGCCGAGTGCTTCGCGCTCTCGCAGCTGCGCGGCTATGGCGTGGGCGGCTCGGTCCACTTCATCGTCAACAACCAGATCGGCTTCACCACCAGCCCGAAGAACAGCCGCTCCTCGCCCTATCCCTCGGACAGCGCCCTGATGGTCGAGGCGCCGATCTTCCACGCCAACGGCGACGACCCGGAAGCCGTGGTCTACGCCGCCAAGGTGGCCACCGAATACCGCCAGCAGTTCGGCAAGGACGTGGTGGTGGACATGTTCTGCTACCGCCGGTTCGGTCACAACGAGGGCGACGACCCGACGATGACCCAGCCCTTGATGTACGCGAAGATCAAGGAGCACCCCTCGGTCCGCGACCTCTACGCCGAGCGGCTGGTCATGGAGGGCGTCGCCACCGAGGGCGAGGTGCAGGGCTGGATCGCCGAGTTCGACGCCTTCCTTGACGCCGAGTTTGACGCCGGCAGGGCCTACAAGGCCAACAAGGCCGACTGGCTGGACGGCAAGTGGTCCAAGGTGCAGCTGCCCGGCTCCGACGAGCGCCGCATCACCGGGGTGAAGCGCCAGAAGCTTCTCGACCTCGGCCGCAAGATGACCTCGCTCCCGGAGCGGCTGAACGTCCACAAGACCGTCGACCGGGTGATCCAGGGTCGCCGCGACGCCATCGAGAAAGGCGAGGGCATCGACTGGGCCACCGCCGAGCATCTGGCGTTCGCCTCGCTTCTCGACCAGGGCTTTCCGGTGCGCCTGTCCGGCCAGGACAGCGTGCGCGGCACCTTCACCCAGCGCCACTCGGGGATCGTCGACCAGGTCACCGAGGAGGTCTACTTTCCGCTGCGCAACTTAGGCGCCAAGCAGGCTCACTTCGAAGTTCTGGACTCAGCCCTTTCGGAGGAGGCGGTGCTGGGTTTCGAATACGGCTTCTCGCTCACCGATCCCGACACGCTGACCATGTGGGAAGGCCAGTTCGGCGACTTCGTGAACGGCGCCCAGGTGGTGATCGACCAGTTCATCTCGTCCGGCGAGCGCAAGTGGCTGCGGATGAGCGGCCTCGTCATGCTGTTGCCGCACGGTTACGAGGGCCAGGGGCCGGAGCACTCCTCCGCCCGCCTGGAGCGTTTCCTGCAGGCCTGCGCCGAGGACAACCTGCAGGTCATCAACCCGACCACGCCGGCAAATTACTTCCACGCGCTGCGCCGCCAGCTGGTGCGCGAGTACCGCAAGCCTCTGATCGTCATGACGCCCAAGTCGCTGTTGCGCCACAAGCGGGCGGTGTCCAACCTTACGGACATGACCGACGTCACCAGCTTCCACCGGGTGATGATCGACGGCGCCGAGGCCGACTGCGACGTGGGCGGGGTCGCCCTGAAGCCGGACGCCGGGATCAAGCGGGTGATCCTGTGCTCGGGCAAGGTCTATTTCGATCTGGTGGAGCAGCGCGCCAAGTCCGGCCGCGACGATGTCTATCTGCTGCGCCTGGAGCAGTTCTATCCGTGGCCGATGAAGTCGGTGACCAGCGAGCTCAAGCGGTTCGTGAACGCAGAGTTGGTCTGGTGCCAGGAGGAGCCCAAGAACATGGGCGGCTGGACCTTCGTCGACCCGTGGCTGGAGCTGACGCTGGACCGGATGAAGATCAAGGCCAAGCGTGCCCGCTACGTCGGCCGCCCGGCCTCGGCGTCGACGGCCGCCGGCCTGATGAGTCGCCACCAGAAAGAGCTCGAGACCTTCCTCACCGAAGCTTTCGCCTGAGCAAGACCATGATTCAAGGAGCGTATCGCTAATGGCCGACATCATGACGCCAGCCCTGGGCGAGTCCGTCACCGAGGCGACGGTGGCGCGCTGGGCCAAACAGGCGGGCGAGGCCGTGCGCAAGGACGAGATTCTGGTGGAGCTGGAGACCGACAAGGTGAGCCTGGAGGTCGCCGCCCCAGCCGACGGGGTGCTGGCGGAGATATCCGCGGCGCAAGGGTCCACGGTCACGCCGGGCGCCGTGCTGGGCAAGATCACCGAGGGCGCGGCGGCGGCCGGCAAGCCGGCCTCCGCGGCGACCGCTCCGGCCGCCCAAACGCCCAAGCCCGCTCCTGCGCCCGCCAAGGCCGCTCCCGCCGCCGCGCCCGTCCTGGCGCCTTCGGCCCAGCGGATCGTGGCCGAGAACAAGCTCGACGCCGGCGCCCTCAAGGGGACCGGCAAGGACGGCCGCGTCACCAAGGGCGATGCGCTCTCGGTGCTGGAGGCCCGCGCCGCCGCACCCGCCCCGGCGCCCGCGCCCCAGGCGCCGCGCGAGGTGCACGAACGCGAGGAGCGGGTGCGGATGACCCGCCTGCGCCAGACCATCGCGCGCCGGCTGAAGGAGGCCCAGAACTCGGCGGCCATGCTCACCACCTTCAACGAGGTGGACATGAGCGGGGTGATGGCGATCCGCGCCCAGTACAAGGACGTCTTCGAGAAGCGCCACGGCGTGAAGCTCGGCTTCATGAGCTTCTTCGTGAAGGCCGTGGTCCACGCCCTGAAGCAGGTGCCCGATGTGAACGCCGAGATCGACGGCCAGGACCTGATCTACAAGAACCACTACGACATCGGGGTCGCGGTCGGCACCGAGAAGGGGCTGGTGGTCCCGGTGCTGCGCGAGGCCGACGGGCTGGGCCTGGCGGAGATTGAGAAGGCCATCGCGGCCCTCGGCAAGAAGGCCCGCGACGGCCAGCTGGCGCTGGAGGACCTGCAGGGCGGGACCTTCACCATCTCCAACGGCGGCGTCTACGGCTCGCTGATGTCGACGCCGATCCTCAACGCGCCGCAGTCAGGCATCCTGGGCATGCACAAGATCCAGGACCGGCCGGTGGTGGTGGACGGCAAGATCGAGATCCGCCCGATGATGTACCTGGCGCTCAGCTACGACCACCGGGTGGTCGACGGCCAGGGCGCGGTGACCTTCCTGGTGCATGTGAAGGACGCCATCGAGGATCCGCAGCGGCTGCTGCTGGACATCTGAGGCCGCAAGATGAAGGCTACGCTGATCGAGGCCGAGGGCGGCGAGCAGATCGTGGTGTTTCCGCCAGGGTTTGAGATCGACGCTGACGAGGTCGAACTCGTGAGAGATGGCGCTCGACTCATCCTAAGGCCGCTTCCCCGCGCCGAAGGCTCCGAGAACTCCGAAAGCTGAAAAATGGCTCAATACGACGTCATCATCATCGGGGGCGGTCCCGGCGGCTACAACGCGGCGATCCGCGCCGGGCAGCTGGGGTTGAAGGCCGCCTGTGTGGAGAGCGGGCCGACCCTGGGCGGAACCTGCCTCAACGTGGGCTGCATGCCGTCCAAGGCCATGCTGCACGCCTCCGAGCTCTATGAGGCCGCCGGCAAGGAGTTCGCCACCCTGGGCATAGAGGTCTCGCCCAAGCTCAACCTGCCCCAGATGATGAAGCAGAAGGCCGACTCGGTGACCGCGCTGACCAAGGGCATCGAGTTCCTGTTCAAGAAGAACAAGGTCGACTGGATCAGGGGCGCGGGAAAGATCGCCGGGCCAGGCAAGGTCGAGGTCACGGGCGATGACGGCAAGGTCGTGACCCTGGAGGCCAAGAACATCGTCATCGCCACCGGCTCGGTCCCCTCGGGCCTGCCGGGCGTCGGGGTCGATCAGAAGCGGATCGTCGATTCCACCGGCGCGCTGTCGCTGCCGGAGGTCCCGAAGAGCCTGATCGTCATCGGCGCCGGCATCATCGGCCTGGAGCTGGGCTCGGTGTGGCGTAGGCTGGGCGCCGAGGTGACGGTGGTGGAGTTCCTCGACCGCATCACGCCCGGCATGGACGCAGAGACCGCCAAGACCTTCCAGCGGGCGCTCACCAAGCAGGGCATGAAGTTCAAGCTGGGCGCCAAGGTCACCGCGGCGAAAGCCGGCAAGGCGAACGTCAAGCTCACTGTCGAGCCGGTGGCCGGCGGGGCGGCGGAAACCCTGGAGGCCGACTACGTCCTGCTGGCGATTGGCCGGAAGCCCTACACCGAGGGCCTGGGCCTGGAGAGCGTCGGGATCACCCCGGACAAGCGCGGCTTCATCGAGACCGACCACTGGAAGACCTCGGCCGCCGGCGTCTGGGCGATCGGCGACGTGACGCTCGGCCCCATGCTCGCCCACAAGGCCGAGGAGGAGGCGGTGGCCGCCATCGAGACCATCGCCGGCAAGGCGGGCCATGTGAGCTACGGGCTCATCCCCAGCGTGGTCTACACCGCCCCGGAAGTGGCCTGGGTCGGCAAGACCGAGGAGGAGCTGAAGGCCGAGGGCCGCGCCTACAAGGCCGGCAAGTTCCCCTTCGCCGCCAACAGCCGGGCCAAGATCAACCACGAGACCGAGGGCTTCGTGAAGGTGCTGGCCGACGCCGCCACCGACGAGATCCTGGGCGTCCACATGATCGGGCCCAACGTCGGCGACATGATCGCCGAATACTGCGTGGCCATGGAGTTCAAGGCCGCCTCCGAAGACGTCGCCCGCACCTGCCATCCGCACCCCACCCGCTCTGAAGCGCTCCGCCAGGCGGCCATGGGCGTGGAGGGCTGGACCATGCAGGCCTAGCCGTGACGGTGGAGGTCCGCCGGGCGCGGGCCGACGAGCTCGACGCTTGCGCCGACCTCTACCAGCGGGTTCTGCGCGAGACCTTCACCTGGCTGCCGGCCGAACGCCACCGGCGCGAGGACTTCCTGCGCTTCTCGCGCGACGAGGAGGTCTATGTCGCCGTCCGCGACGGGACGGTGGTCGGGATCGCCGGCTACTACCGGCCGCAGAGCTTCCTGCATTCCCTCTATGTCGACATGCGCGGCGAAGGCGTCGGCAAGACCCTGCTCGACCATGTGATCGGCGTCGCCCAAGGCACGCTGTCGCTGAAGGTGCAGCTGCCTAACATCCACGCCCAGCGCTTCTACGCTCGCGAGGGCTTTATCGCCCTGGATATGGGGCAGGACGGCGACGTCTCCTGGCTGCGGATGGCGAGGCGGCTTACGCCCGAGGGTGCGCCGCCGCATAGGCGCTGAGCAGGCCTGCCGCGTCCACCTGGGTGTAGCGCTGCGTGGTCGACAGCGAGGCGTGGCCCAGCAGTTCCTGGATCGAGCGCAAGTCGGCGCCCGCGCCCAGCAGGTGGGTGGCGAAGGAGTGGCGAAGCGCATGCGGTGTGGCGCTGTCGGGCAGGCCGAGCCGGCCGCGCAGCTTCTGGACCATGGCCTGGACGTGGCGCGGCGACAGCGGCCCGCCGCGCACGGCCCGGAACAGCGGCGCCTCCGGGTCGGGCGAGAACGGCGAGTCGGCGAGGTAGGCGTCCACGGCCTCGCGCACCGCCGGCAGCACGGGCACGATCCGGGTCTTGGAGCCCTTGCCGGTGATCCGCAGCTGGTCGGCCAGGGGGGCGTCGGATCGCTTCAGCGACAGGGCCTCGGAGATCCGCAGACCGCAGCCGTAGAGCAGGGTCAGCACCGCCTCGTTGCGGGACGCCTCCCAGTCCTCGCGGTCGGGATCGAGGCCGGGCTCGGCCAGCAGGCCGCGGGCCTGGTCCTCGCTGACCGGACGCGGGGCGCCTGGCTTCACCTTGGGGCCGCGCACAAGGGCCAGCGAGTCGTTGGGGGTGTCCAGGCGGCGGTCCAGGAAGCGGTGGAACGTGCGCACCGCCGACAGGGCCTGCGACATGGAGCGCGGCGACAGCGGATGGTCGCCCTGGCGCAGGTGGGCCAGCCAGGCGCGGACCTCGGCCGGGGTGACGGCGGCCAGGCAGGCGAGGTCGACGGATTCGCCGCGGTGCTGTTCCAGGAAGGCGATGTAGCGGCGGGCGGCGAAGCCGTAGGCCTCCAGGGTGCGGGGCGAGGCGCGGCGTTCCTGCTCCAGGTGCTCCAGCCAGAGCGCGCGGGCGGCGGCGGCTGTGCGCGGCGGGCTCACCGAAGCGGCCATCGCTCCGCGGTGCGCTCCACGACCCGGGCCAGGAAGGCCACCAGTTCGGAGCCCATGTCCGGGGTGAAGCCATGGGGATCGGCCGACGCGAAGGCCAAGAGGCCCTGGTGCGAGGGCTCCCAGATGGCGGTGCGGACCAGCGCCATGGAGGCGATCTGCGGGCCATTGTCGCCGAACAGACCCAGCGCGGTGGGGAAGAAGCCCATGGCGGCCATCCGCTGCGGGCCGCCCATCAGCATGTCCACCTGGCCCTCCACGAGCCGGCGCCAGCCGGGCGGGGCCACGTCGGCCTCGATGGCGATGACGCCGGCGGCCAGGCCGAACCGCTGGCACGACAGGGTGTCCAGCCGCATGGCCAGGTCGCAGGGGTCGCGGGCGTCCAGCAGGTCGACCACGGCGCCGTGAGTCTGGGCCTGGGCGGAGAAGTTGGCCCGGGCGGTCTCCTCGATCTGCTGGCGCTGGGTGGCCTCCCGCTCATGGGCGGCGTGGACACGGGCCAGGGCGGCGGGACCGAAGTCCACCACATTGCCGCCGGCGATCCGCAAGCCCAGCTCGTCCAGCAGGCCGTCGTCGCCGCGCAGGAAGTCGGGGTTGTCGGCCAGGAAGCGGCGCACGGCGGCGGGCTCCAGCGGGGACTCCTCGAAAGCGCCCTGCGACCCGTCCATGCGCAACCCCTCGGAGCAAGATCGGATCAGGTTGAAACAACCTGACTCGTGAATCTTGCTCCAAACCAAAGTGTGGAGCCTGATTCACGGTTCGGATCATCGTGATCCGAACCGACCAGGCTCCGTCATAGGATCGACTGGCCGGTCTTCGCCCAATCGCTCATGAACTGTTCAAGACCCTTTTCGGTTAACGGGTGCTTGAAGAGGGCCGCGAAGACGTCCGGCGGGATGGTGGCGCAGTCGGCCCCGGCCAGGGCCGCGGCGGTCACGTGGCTCGCGCTGCGGATCGAGGCGGCGAGGATCTCGGTGTCGTATTCGTAGTTGTCGTAGATCGCCCGGATCTCGCTGATCAGGTCCATCCCCTGGGCGCCATGGTCGTCCAGCCGGCCGATGAAGGGGCTGACGTAGGTGGCGCCTGCCTTGGCCGCCAGCAGGGCCTGGGCGGCGGAGAAGCACAGGGTGACGTTGGTCTGGATGCCCTCGCGGGTGAACTGGCCGGTGGCGATCAGGCCTTCGCGGGTCAGCGGCACCTTGACCACGACGTTGGTGGCGATGGCGGCCAGCTTGCGGCCCTCGGCCAGCATGCCCTGGCTCTCCACCGCGGCCACCTCGGCGCTCACCGGGCCGTCGATGACCTGGCAGATCTCGGCGATCACCTCCAGCATCGGGCGGCCGGACTTGGCGATCAGCGAAGGATTGGTGGTGACGCCGTCCACCAGGCCGGTGGCGGCGAAGTCGCGCATGACGGCCACGTCGGTCGAGTCGAGGAAGAGCTGCATGGATAGGGTCCCGGGTTTCTCGCAAGCGCTTGTAGCGGCTATGCGGAAAAGAGCAAAAGTCCGTCGATGAGCCGCATCGCCTCCGTCCTCCTGCCCATGCCGCTCCCGGAG
>CANJKG010000126.1 GCA_947474775.1 Caulobacteraceae bacterium
CGCCTGTCATGAGGCGTTCCACGGCGCCGCCGCCGCACGCTGTGTCAAATGCCACACCCTGGCCGACATCGGTCGCCGCACGACGAAGGGCGCGTCGATCACATGGTCGCGTACTCCACCCTTCCACCAGGCGTTGCTGACCCAGGACTGCATGGCCTGCCACACGGACCATCCGCGACCACGGCTTGTCCGGAAACCTGCGCTGGCGTTCGACCACGCGCTTCTGAGGCCTGAGGTGCGGGGCGGCTGCGGGACCTGTCACAGCCCGCCGGAGGACGACCTCCACCGCAGCCTCGCCAGGTCCTGCGGTCAATGCCACAGCAGTCAGGCATGGAGGCCCGCCAGATTCGACCACCGGCGATACTTCAGCCTGGAGCCTCCCCACGACGCGAAATGTTCGACCTGCCATGCCCGCGGGAATTTCCGCACCTACACCTGCTACGGCTGCCACGAACACCAGAAGGCCCGGATCGAAGCCGAACACCTGGAAGAGGGCATTCGCAATATCCAGAACTGCGCACGCTGCCACCGAAGCGCGGAGGACGAACACGGCGAGACTGACGAGGTTTGACCCGCAGGCGTGGGGTGCGCGAGGCGGAGCCGCACCTCTCCCCAATTGACGAAGTCGCGGCCAGAGGGCTGTTGGGGCTGAATGCGCTCGGGCGTATAGGCGCCTACGGACTGACCATGGGCTTGTTCCTGAAGCTTCGCCGGATCGCCGCCCCTTTACCGCTGAGTAGGACGATGAGCCCCAGACTTGACCGCCCGACCCTGCGACCGCTGCCGCGCCTCATCTTTGGTTCGCGCTGGCTTCAGCTGCCATTGTACCTGGGCCTGATCGTTGCCCAGGGCGTCTACGGGATCGTTTTCCTAAAGGAGTTGTGGCACCTCGTGTCAGCCGCCGCCACGATCGGCGAGCAGCAGATCATGCTTATCGTCCTTGGGCTGATCGACGTGGTGATGATCTCCAATCTGCTCGTGATGGTCATCGTGGGCGGCTACGAGACCTTCGTCTCGCGTCTCCACCTGAAAGGTCATCCGGATCAGCCGGAATGGCTGGATCACGTCAACGCCAGCGTGCTCAAGATAAAGCTGGCGCTGGCCATCATCGGCATTTCCTCGATCCACCTGCTCAAGACGTTCATTGAGGCCGGTAATCTGGGATCGCCCAGGTCGACCTACACCGAGGCCGGCATCATGTGGCAGACCATCATCCACACCATCTTCGTCCTCTCGGCCATCGGGATCGCGTTCGTCGATCGTCTGCAGGGGTCACAGCAGGGCCTTGCGGTCCGAGGGGAAGCGCCTCCCGGCGGCTAGGCGACGGCGGCGATCACTTCCCCTTAGGCGCCCCCTCCGCCGGGACCAGCCGGATCAGGTCGCCGCCGTCGAGGAGGGCGTAGAGGTAGCCGTCCGGGCCGGTGGCGATGTCGCGGAAACGGTCGACCTTGTGCAGGACGACCTCCACGGCCCGCGCGCGGTCGCCGTCGACGGCCACCCGGATCAGGTCGCGCTGCTTCATGGTCCCGATGAAGAAGCTGCCGGTCCAGCGCGGGAACGCCTTGCCGGCGTAGTATTCCACGTCCGAGACGGCCGGCGCCGGGTTCCAGTTGAACACCGGCTGTTCGATGTCCTGGGGGTCGGGATTGGCGCCGACGGGCCTGTTGTCATAGCGGTGACCCCAGGTGGAGATCGGCCAGCCGTAGTTGCGGCCGGGCCGGATGTGGTTGAGCTCGTCGCCGCCGCGCGGGCCGTCCTCCACCGACCACAGCTCGCCGGCCGCGTCGAAGGTCAGGCCCGAGGGCTCGCGGTGGCCATAGCTGAAGACGTAGGGGTTGGCGTCGGCGCGGCCCACGAAGGGGTTGTCCGGCGGGACCGAGCCGTCGTCTTTCATCCGCAGGATCTTGCCGATCGGGCTCATCAGGTCCTGGGCGAGCTTGCCCGGGCCGTCGCCCGGATAGTCCGGATCGGACTGGAGCGTGCCGACGTAGAGGCGCCCCCTGGCGTCGAACTTCATCCGCAGGGAATTGGTCTTCTGGACCGGGAACTCGGCGATCTTCTGGGTGTCGACCCAGCGCATGTCCTTGATGCGGCCGCGGGTGATGGTGGCGACGATCTGGGCGGTGGTGGTGCCGGGGAAGAGGCCCTCGCGGGGCTTCTCGTCGCCTGTAGGGGGCGCGACGCGGGCGGTGAGCAGATAGACCCAGCCGTTCCTGGCGTAGTCCGGATGGACGGCGACGCTGAGCATGGCCCGGCGCAGGGCCTGGGTCATGCCTTCGATCGAGCCATTGGGGGTGTCGGCGACGGGGTCGGGCAAGAGCTTGCCCTTGTCGATCACCCGCAGCGGACCAGCGGTCTCGGTGACCAGGATGCGGCCGTCCGGCAGGAAGTCGAAGGCGTAGGGCGGGCCCACGTGGGCCACCGTCTCGACGCGGAAGTCGGCCAGGTCGGAGCGGACCACGCCCTTGGGCGCGCCCAGCGACTTGAAGCTGTCGACGCGGGCGCGCTCCTCAGGACTGAGGTTGGCGGCGGTGCGCCGCATGTAGGCGATGACGTCCTTGATCCCCTGTTCACCCAGCGCCGCGCCCATGGGCGGCATCAGCGGCTGGTGGCCGTCGCGGATCGACTTGGCCAGGGAGGCGTCGTCGCCGCCGAATTTCCAGTCGGGGCCGAGCAGCGCGGGGCCCTGTCCGCCCTTGCCGGACGGGCCGTGGCAGGCCGCGCAGGCGTTCTTCGTGAAGAGCTGGGCGCCGCGGTCCGGGTCGCCGGGTGAGGTCTGGGCGTTCGCCAGGCCGGCGCCGGCCACCAGCACCATCGTGACGAGCGCGAGGATCGAGCGGCGCATCAGGTTTCCCCCAGACCAATCATTGTTGAATGGCAAGGGACCACCCGCCGTGCGGCAGGTCAAGCCTTGGGGGTCAGGCCTTGCCCCAGCCCGGGGCCTCGGCGGCCTTCCAGCCGCGTTCGAGGGCTTGAAGCCGAACGGAATTGGTCCGATAGGGCGGTTCTGAGACAACGTCATAAATGCTCGCGCGCGCTCGCCGCGAACGGGCGGTATCGATGGAGCGAGACATGGCCACGCACAAAGGCGCCGACAGCGGTCCGGTGAGAGCGGTTCCCGAGGCGCTGCGGATCAAGGCCAAGCTGATCCCCGACCGGATCGCCCATGACGACACGCGCCGCACCCTGACCATGGCCCAGTGGAACCAGGAGGCCGACGAGGTCGCGGGCGGCCTGATCAAGGCCGGGGTGAACAAGGGCGACCGCGTCCTGCTGGCGATCAGCAACGCCAACGCCGTGGAGATGGCCATCGCGGTGATCGCGGTGATGCGGGCCGGCGCCATCGGCGTGCCGATCAGCCCGCGCATCTCGCCCGTGGAGCTGACCACCTACGGCGCCCTGATCGAGCCGCGCTTCGCCATCACCAACGACCCGGCCTCGCTCACCCCGCTGAGCCTGGAGAAGGTCTGGCACGTGGACGACATGCCCCGCGCGCCCGAGGCGCTGCCGGCCGAGCCGCTGTTCACCATCGACGACGTGGCGCTGATCCTGGGCACCTCCGGCACCACGGGCGCCATCAAGGGCGTGGTCAACGCCCACTCCGACCTGGGCGCCCAGATCGGCAACGGCGACTATGTGGACAAGCACCACAACTCCACCCTGCACGCCCTGCCGTTCACCAGCTCGGGCGGCATGCACGGGGAATGCCTGCTGCCGATCGCGGCCGGCGCCACCTGCTACACCCAGCCGAAGTTCGATCCGGGCGGCTTCCTGAAGATGGTGCAGGAGAAGAAGCCGACGACGATCTATTTCGTGCCCACCATGCTGCGGCTGGTGCTGGACCACCCGGACGCAGCCAAGACCGACTTCTCCAGCGTCCGCTACATCCTGACCGGCACCGCGCCCCTGCCGCACGACAGCGCGGTGCGCGCCCTGGAGCTGTGGCCGCACGTGAACATGCGCAACTCCTACGGCATGTCGGAAGGCGGCATCGGGGCCTCCACCAAGACCAACGCCTCGCTGCTGAAGTCCGGCTGCGTGGGGCCGCTGCCGGCGCACATGCAGATCCGCGACGAGGACGGCAATCCGGTGGGCCCGGGCGTGGTGGGCGAGATCTACGGCAAGCCCAAGTTCCAGCGCCGCTACTGGCGCGACGAGGAGGGCACCGGCAAGTCCTGGGTGGGCGGCTGGACCCGCACCGGCGACCTCGGCTACGTCGATGAGGACGGCGACCTGATCATCTCGGGCCGGGCCAAGGACATCATCATCCGGGGTGGCTTCAACATCTCGCCCATCGAGATCGAGAACGTCCTGCACGACCACCCGGCGGTGAAGGACGCCGCGGCCATCGGCGTGCCCCACGACGTGCTGGGCGAGGACGTGGCGGCGGCGGTGTCGCTGAACACCGGGGCCAAGGCGACGCCGGAAGACCTGATCGCCTGGTGCCAGGAGCGGCTGGCTGGCAACAAGGTCCCGCGCACCATCCTGATCCTGCCGGAGCTGCCGCTGAACCCGAACTCCAAGGTGCTGAAGCGCGAGCTGAAGCCGATCGTGGAGCAGGCGGCGGCCGAGCGCCGGGCGGCGAGCAAGGTCGCCGGCTGAATGGCCGCCACGATCTACGGCATCAAGGCCTGCGACACGATGAAGAAGGCCCGCACCTGGCTGGAGGATCATGGCGTGGCCTACGACTTCCACGACTACAAGGTCTCCGGCATCACGGCGCAGACGCTGAAGGCGTGGGCCGACAAGGTGGGCTGGGAAGTCCTGCTCAATCGCTCCGGCACGACGTTCCGGGCGCTGCCGGAGGCCTCGAAGGCGAACCTGGACGAGGCCAGGGCTATCGCCCTGATGGTGGCGCAACCCTCGATGATCAAGCGGCCCGTCCTCGACCTGGACGGCCGCCTGCTGGTGGGCTTCAAGCCGCCGGCCTATGCGGAGGCGATGGGGCGGGGCGCCTGAGGTGGGCGCGCGAGCGTCTTTCGGCTATAGGTCGCGCGCCTCGGAGGCCCTTGACCTCCGCTGACGCAGGAGTGCCAGACGTGTCATCGCAACGGCCAGAGACCGTCCGCCGGTTCGCGGCGCCCGACGTCACCGCGCGCAAGGGCAAGACACCTATCGTCTGCCTCACGGCCTATACGGCGCCGGTGGCCGAGATCCTCGACGACCACTGCGACCTGCTGCTGGTGGGCGACTCCGTCGGCATGGTGGTCCACGGCCTGCCCAACACAGTGGGCGTCACCCTGGAGATGATGATCCTGCACGGCCAGGCGGTGATGCGCGGGTCGAAGAAGGCCATGGTGGTGGTCGACATGCCCTTCGGCTCCTACGAGGGCTCGGCCGAGATCGCCTACGCCAACGCCGCGCGGCTGATGAAGGAGACCGGCTGCCAGGCGGTGAAGGTGGAATCCGGCCCCACCATCATCGACACCATCGACTACCTGGTGAAGCGCGGCATCCCGGTGATGGGCCACGTGGGCCTGCGGCCCCAGTCGGTGCTGGTGGACGGCGGCTTCAAGGCCAGGGGCAAGACCAGCGAGGAGCGCAGCCGCATCCTGGAGGAGGCGCGAGCGACCGCCAACGCGGGCGCCTTCTGCGTGGTGGTGGAGGGCGTGGCCGAGGGCCTGGCCCGCGAGATCACCGAGACCATCGAGGTCCCCACCATCGGCATCGGCGCCTCGGCCGGCTGCGACGGCCAGATCCTGGTCACCGACGACATGCTGGGCCTGTTCGACTGGACGCCCAAGTTCGTGCGCCGCTACGCCGACCTGCGCGGCGAGATCTCCAAGGCGGCGGCGGGCTATGCGGAAGACGTCCGGGAACGGCGCTTCCCGGGGCCCGCGGAAATCTATTTCGCCAAGGCGGGGTAGGGCTCCTCGCCCAGGCGCGCAGCGGGGATACAAACGGGTGTTCCTGCCCCTTGTGAGCATTGCTTGATGTCAGCGACGGGTGGATAGGCGACAGCAGGGCTGTCGAACGTGCCTCATTTGTTCTGCCCTCCTCTCCCAGGCGCGCAGCGCCGTGGGAGAGGCCGGGAGAGGGCGGCGCGGCCGTTCCGTCTCCCGAACGTTGGACCAAGGGCCACCATGGGCAAGATCGTCTCCGTCATCTCGAAACTGCGGCGTGACCGTGCCCGGCGGCTGCGGCGCGCACAGACGGACGCTGAAACGCGCTTGTGGGAGCTTCTGCGCGCCGGACGGCTAGAGGGCTGGAAATGGCGCCGGCAGGCCCCGGTCGGACCGTTCGTCGTCGATTTCCTCTGCCGTGAGGCCAGCCTGGCCGTGGAGCTCGACGGGGGCGTCCATGCGGAGCAGGCGGCCTACGACGCCCGCCGCGAGGCGTACCTCAGGCGCCAGGGCCTGCAGGTGCTTCGCTTCTGGAACGCGGAGGTGTTCCAGGCGGAGGATGAGGTCAGCTGGAAGATCCTGAGCGCCTGCCGGGAGTCCGACCCGAGCCGGCGCGGGCGCCATGTCCCGCGCGGTCGCCGCCAGGCCTGAGGTGCGGGCGGGTCCAACGACGGCGATGCCCGAAACGCCGAGCCGCCCTCACCCAACCTCTCCCACGGCGCTGCGCGCCTGGGAGAGGAGCGGGGATGGAAACTAGGTTTCGGGGGACACTACACCTGACCACTTTCTCTCACGCGCCAGGGAGCTAGGTATCCTGTCCCCCCAAAAAACTGTCCCCCCAAAAAATCCCGGCGAAATCTCCAAGGCGGGGTAGGGGCCGCCCTCAGATCCTCCTCTCCCAGGCGCGTAGCGCCGTGGGAGAGGGCGGCGCCGAGGGATCGGCCACCCACGCCCTTGGACCCGAAGGCGTCCGTCAACGCCGATATCTGACGCCAGCGCTCGCCGGATCGACTCGCGGCAATCTCTCAGCGTCCGGGCAGACGAGATCGAAAGCGATCGCAGCCTCGCGGCCTGCACCTTAGCATGCATCCTGGAAAATCTCGGCTGCACAGCATGATCATGTGCAGGGGCATAATAAACTCAACCACTTCGGTGACTGCGCGTGCCCCATGTGACACCGCTGTGTGTAGCAGTTCCGGCGCACTTCGCAAGGTTTGCTCCCACGGTTACGGGGCCAGGCCAGGACAGACGGCGATGGCGGATATCCCGGGAAGGTTGCGTCTGGTGTCATCGCTACCATCGCGGTAGCCTGACTATCGGGGTCCAGGGGAACCAAATGGCAAGAGCAAAAGCCGACGCACCTGTAAGCGGGGGCTTTACGCCCAAGACAACGCCGGGACGCGGCGCGGCAACCAAGTCGGCGAGCGAAACGCCCATGCCTGCCGCTAAGCGCAGTTACTTGAAGCAGTCCGATGTTCCAACAGCGTCATTGGACGATGCCTTGTGCTTACCGCAAGCGATCTTCGACCACTATGCTGGGAAGCCGACTGCTCCATTCAATGTCGCGAAGGCGCTGAATGTGGACCCGAAGGGATCGCAGCTACGAGTGCGCTCCGGTGCAGCTATCGCCTTTGGGTTGGTGGAGGGGGGAGCGCAGGCAACAACCATTGGCGTCACCGATCTGGCGCGAAGGATCGTTCGGCCCAAGGTGGAGGATGAAGACCTCGCCGCTAAGCGAGAAGCGGTCCTTAGGCCGCGCATATTCGGCGAGTTTCTTCGCAACTACGACGGCAACCAGTTTCCACGGGAAGACCTCGCGCTCAACGTCCTCGAAGACATGGGAGTACCCCGCGACAAGGCGGCTGAGGTGCTTGAACGGATCAGTGACAGCGCGCGCTCGGTTGGTTTTATTGAGGAACTGAAGGGCAAGTATTATGTCCGCCTAGATGGCGATGCTCCTGGTCCTCAAGCGCCAGAAGCACCGGCCCACGAACCCGCCGAAAATGCGGTCGAGGCACCGCCACCGCCTGCCCCGGACGCAGCTCCAAGGGTCCTCGCCCCGCCTCCCCTGACCCATGCCCGAGGTGCGGCCATGGTGGCTGCTGTGGCGGATGATCAGCGCCGCCGTCGGGTCTTCATCACTCACGGTAAGGATCGCGCTCTGGTCGATCCTATCAAGAAGCTGCTTGAGTACGGTGAGTTGGAGCCGGTCGTGTCCGTAGAGCGGCAGTCCGTGTCGAAGCCCGTGCCCGAAAATATCATGGACGATATGCGGAAGTGTGGCGCAGCGATCATCCACGTCGATGCTGATAGGATCAGCACCGATACAGGTGGCGAAGACCATGTCGTAATACACCCGAACGTTCTGATCGAGATCGGCGCGGCAATGGCCTTCTATGGTCGGCGGTTTATCCTTCTGGTGAAGGATGGCGTGAAGCTACCATCTAACCTGCAAGGTCTCTAAGAGGTGCGTTACAAGGGCGATACCCTGGATGCAACATCTACCATTGCCTTGCTTGAGGCAATGAAGGACATAAAGAACTATTCTCTTCCTACAGACAACGATATCGAAGAAGAATAATCAGAAACAAGTATTAACGGAATGGCGAACGCCTTCAGCAAGGGCGACATAGTGGTTTTGAAATCCGGCGGACCACCGATGACCGTAGACGAATCACCCGGTGAGAAAGCAGCCAAGTATCCAAACGCTGTTCGAACCACCTACCTTTGCGAATGGTTTAAGGGCGCGACCGCAGCGAATGGAAGCTACGGCGAACACTTACTCCAAACCTACACGCCCCCGGCGAAATGACGCCGGACGAGGCCGCAGCTTGGATGCTCGATCAGTTCGATGCCAAGGGCTTCCTGTATCAGGAAGAGGCGGCGACCCACCTGCTGCACTTGCACGACGCCGATTTGGCCTACTACGACGGAAACGGGAACGTATGCGTCGGAAAGAAGGTGCTCTCCGCCTTCAATAAGCTGACGTCCGCAGCCGTGTACGAGCGCGCAGAGAAGTTCTGGCGCGACCGTTTGCCGAGCGATCAGCCCGGCAGGCAACAATAGGTTCGGGTTCGACCTGAAAACGGGCTGCTTACGCGCGGGGCCACCTGTCCGACTAGGTGGAGGCCGTTACCCCGTGCCGGGGGCACCGCCCGCTTCTAGCGTCCAGCTGCAAGATCATTGCGAGCGGCGCTGCGGGGGTGGCTCATAAGTTGTGAGTGTTGAGCTCCAGGCGGTTCACGCGCTCCTGGGGCCTGCAGCTCGACCAGTTCTGAGCCAGTTGGAAGCAAGGCCAACTTCTGAGCTAGTCCCGGTTGACGACCGGACATTCCCAAGGGGCGGGATGAGCCAATCTCGGAACTTTTTCACCCTCTACGTCCGCTTCTGACGCACCGCCATGTTCCACTCCCCCCATGTCCGTCCCCGCCGACATCAGCGATGAGGAGATGCTCGCCCGGCTGGCCGCGCGCGACCTGGCCGCGGCCGAGCGCGTGCATGACAAGCTGATGGCCGCCGAGGAGGCCGGCGAGATCGCCGAGCTCGGCCGCACCTACCAGCGTTTCGCCCGCTCGCTGCGCCAGACGCTGGCGTTGAAGGCCCGCTTCCGGCGCGAGCAGCAGCAGGACGCCAGGGCGGCGGCGAACGAGACCCCGCCGCAACCGGCCCGTCCCGGCGGTGTGGCGGTGGCGCGGCGCATCCGCGAGGTGCGCGCCGGGGTCACCCGGGTGGTCTGGAACGAGGTCGAGCGCGAGGAGCGGGACGACTGCCTGGAGACCCTGGAGTATATGATCGCCGAGGAATGCCTGCGCGACAGCTTCTGCGCCGAGCCCCTCGACGACCACATCGCCCGCATCTGCCTGGCCCTGGACCTGTCGCCGCAAGGCGCCGAAGGCTGGCGCGACCTGCCC
>CANJKG010000127.1 GCA_947474775.1 Caulobacteraceae bacterium
AGTTCATGGCGGCCTCTGACGCCAAGGGTTGGGTGGGCGAGCGCGCGCTTTCCCATCGAGCTGGCGGGTGCTGTCAGCCCAAACTTAGATGGTCGCTAACCGGGGCAGGGTAGGGCGGTCGAATGACCCAGCCACGCAACCCGTTTCGGTACTTTGACTCATCGCCCGAGGTCATCCGGTTGGTGGTCATGATGTACGTCCGCTACCCGCTGTCTCTGCGCAACGTCGAGGACCTGCTGTTCGAGCGCGGCATCGACATCTGCCACGAAACGGTGCGGCTGTGGTGGACCCGGTTCGGCCCCATGTTCGCCGCTGAAATCCGCCGAAAGCGCGTTCAGAACATGCGCCAGCACACGCACTGGAAGTGGCATCTCGACGAGGTCTACGTGAAGATCAACGGCGAGATGCGCTACCTCTGGCGCGCCGTCGACCACGAGGGCGAGGTGCTGGAGTCCTACGTCACCAAGACACGGGATAAGGCCGCAGCCCTGAAATTCATCAAGAAAGCGATGAAGCGCCACGGTCGGCCCCGCGCCATCGTCACTGACGGCCTGCGCTCATACCGCGCGGCGATGAAGGAGATCGGCGCCGCGGACAGACAGGAAACCGGGCGCTGGTTGAACAATCGGGTCGAGAACAGCCACCTGCCGTTCCGACGACGAGAACGGGCGATGATCCGGTTCCGCAGGATGAAGACCCTGCAGAAATTCGCCGCCGTACACGGCACGGTCCACAATCACTTCAACCAGGAACGCCATCTCATCAGCCGAGACCTCTACCGCGAACGACGCTCAGCCGCGCTGGCGGAGTGGCGGGCCGTCATGGGCTAAAGCCAGGCTGGGGTTGGGGAAATTGCGCCAAACTGGAGACGAGTTGCCGTTGGACTGACAGCACCAGGCGGCGATATGACGGTGGGTCATGCTGTGTCCTCTCCGCAGCGGCGTCATCAAGGCGTCCACACCCAGTCGATCGAGCTCTTCACGCCCTCCTGGGTGACGACGTTGGAGGCCCGACCGATGGCCGTCTCCGGTTCCTTGGGCGGATAGGTGACGCCGAGGAACTCGAAGTAGGTCTGTTTGCCGTCCGGGTTGTATTCGTACTTGGCGAGCGCGGGGCGGTACTTCGCCATCTCCTCGGCGTTGAGATAGGTCGGCGGCGTGGATTCCGGCGGGATGAAGCTCTTCCACTTGGGCCAGGCGGCCAGCTGCTTGGCGAAGTCGGCCTTGATGACCTTCAGGGCCTCGGGATCGGTGTACATATCGATCATGCTGGCCACGAGCGCCTTGGAGCCGACGGCGATCCCCTTGTGGGCGATCGGCGTGGCCGGGCCGATGGCCGAGGACCAGTGGTGGCCGGCGAGCGCCGCGTTCTGCTTGGTCGGGATGTACATGCGGATGTAGGGCACGTTCCAGGAGATGTCCCCGGCGTCCGAAGTGGACGATCCCTGGCGGTCGGAAGCCAGTTTCTCCGGCTCCATGGCCAAGCCATTCACCGGCACGCCCATGGACTTCTGCACCGCCTTGGCGAAGGCGACATCGTCGGCCGACCACTTGGGCATGCCGATCATCTGGATGTTCTTGTCCACCAGGGTGGCCAGAGCCAGGTTGCCGTTGAAGGGCCACGAGCCCGACAGGATGCGCTCGCTGACCGCGGTGTGGGTGGCCAAGGCCGCGCCCTTGGCGATGTCGCGGTTCCAGCTGAGGATCTGCTGCACCAGCTCGGGGCTCTTGGCGCGGATGTAGTACCAGACGCTGGCCTCGGCCGGGACGACGTTGGGCTGCTTGCCGGCGATGGGGATGACATAGTGCACGCGGGCGTCGGCGGGATTGTAGCCGTGCTCGCGCATGGCGTTCATGGCCACGTTCATCACCTCGACGCCGTCCAGCGCGCTGGTGCCGCGCCAGGGCTGGGCGCCGTGAGCCTGGGTCCCCCGGAAGCTCCATTGCACAGAGACGTTGGCGAAGTTGTTGAGGCCGTAGGTGACGCCGAACTCGCTGCCCACGTGGACGTCCATCAGGGCGTCGAGGCTCTTGAACAGGCCGGCGTTGGTCATATACCCGCGACTGGCGAGGAGTTCTTCGGCCGGGCCGCCGTAGACCACGATGGTGCCGGGCAGCTTGTACTTGTCCTTGATCGCCTTCATGGCGATCGCCGCCCCGATCAGCGTCGGCTGGTGGGTGTTGTGGCCCTCGCCGTGACCGGGGGCGCCCTTGACGATCGGATCGTGGACCAGGGAGGCCGGCTTCTGCGAGGCGCCGGGGACGCCGTCGAAGTCCGACATCAGGCCCAGCACCGGGCCGCCTGAGCCATAGGTGGCCATGTAGGCGGTCGGCATTCCCGCCACGCCGGTCTCGACCTTGAAGCCGGCCGCCTCAAGGGTCTTCTTGACCAGGGCGATGGTCTTGAACTCCTGGAAGCCGATCTCCGAGTAGGAGAAGATCGCGTCGTTGATCCGCCCCATCCGGTCGGCGTTGGCGTCGACAACGGCGAAGGCTTCCTTTTTCAGGTCCGCCGCCGAAGGGGTCTGCGCCGAGGCCTGGCCTGGCAGCAGGATCGACAGGGCCGCGGCGCAGGCGGCGATCGCACGATGTGTCATCTCAGTTCCCCTTGCAGCCTTCACTTGCGCCCTCACTTGCTTTCCGCGTCGTTGGAAGCTTTGCCCACCGCGGAGTCGGGCATGGCCGGCGGGTATTTGAGCTTCATGAAATCCAGATAGCTCTGCTTGGAGTTCGGATCGTACTCGTAGGGCTTGAGCGCCTCGCGATAGCGGCCCATCTCCTCGATGTTCAGCTCGATGGGGGGCACGGCGTCCGGCGGGATCAGGGTCTTCCACTTCGGATAGGCGGCCAGCTGCTTGGCGAAGTCGGCCTTGATGGTCGGCAGGGCGTTGGGATCGGTGATCAGGTCGATCAGGCTCGCCGCCACCACCTTGGCCCCTGCGCTGATCCCCTTGTGGGCGAGCGGCGTCGCAGGCGCGATGCCCGCCGACCAGTGGTGCCCCGCCAGTTCGCCTTCGGGCTTCGACGGGAACGACAGCCGGATGTAGGGCGCCTGCCAGGTGACGTCGCCGGCGTCCGAGGAGCCGGCTCCCGGCTGCGAGGCCCGGATCGGTTCGACCTCGGTCGCCATGCCGGTGACCTTGGCCCCCATGGCCTTCTGGTAGGCCTTGGCGAAGGCCTGGTCGTCCTCGCTCCACTTGGGCATGCCTACCAGCTCGATGTTCTTGTGGACGAGAAGCGCCAGTTCCTTGTTGCCGTTGAAGGGCCAGGTGGCCGACAGGATCCGCTCGGTGACCGTGGTCTCGGTGGCCATCGCCGCGCCCTTGGCGGCCTCGCGGGCCCGGGCGAACAGCTTCCAGTCGTCGGCGGCGGTGGCGTGGCGGAAGTAGTACCAGACGGTCGCATCTTCCGGCACCACATTGGGCTGCTTGCCGCCTTTTGGGATGACGTTGTGGATGCGGGCGGGGGGCTCCATGTGCTCACGCATGAAGTTGGTGGAGACGTCCAGCAGCTCCACGGCGTCCAGGGCGCTGCGGCCCTGCCAGGCGGTGGCGCCGTGGGCGGCCCGGCCCTTGAAGGTCCACTGCACGGAGATCAGCGCGGTGTTGTTGAGGCCGTAGCTGGTGCCCAGGTCGGTGCCGATATGGACGTCGATGATCGCGTCCACGCCCTTGAACAGGCCGGCGTTGGTCATGTAGCCGCGGCTGGCCAACTGCTCCTCGGCGGGACCGCCGTAGACGATCAGGGTGCCGGGCAGCTTGTACTTGTCCTTGATCTGCTTGGCGGCGATCGCGGCCGCGATCAGGGTCGGCTGGTTGGCGTTGTGCCCCTCGCCGTGGCCGGGGGCGCCCTGCACGATCGGGTCATGCGGAAAGGACAGCGGCCGCTGGGACGTGCCCGGGACGCCGTCGAAGTCCGACATCAGCCCCAGCACCGGGCCGCCGGACCCGTAGGTGGCCATGTAGGCCGTCGGCATGCCGGCCACGCCGGTGGTGACCTTGTAGCCGGCGGCCTCGAGGGTCTTCTTGACCAGGGCGATGGTCTTGAATTCCTGGAAGCCGATCTCCGAGTACGAGTAGATCGCGTCGTTGATCTTGCCGATCTTCTCTGCGTTGGCGTCGATGATCGCGAACGCCTCCTTCTTCAGGTCGGCGGCGGCGGGCTGGGCGCTCGCCGGGATGACCCAGGCGTTCAGCAGGGCGACGGCGCAGCAGGTGGCGATAAGTTTGCGAGGGTTCATCGGGACTCCCCGCCGGAATGGCCGGCGACTTCGTTGGAGGCCTTGCCGATCGCGCTGTCGGGCATGGCCGGGGGATACTGGACCTTGAGGAATTCCAGGTAGGTCTGCTTTGAGCTCGGGTCGTACTCGTAGGGCTTCAGCTTCTCGCGATACCTGCCCATTTCCTCGATATTGAGTTCGATCGGGGGGACGGCGTCGGGCGGGATGAAGCTCTTCCAGGGCGGGAAGGCGGCCAGCTGCTTGGCGAAGTCGGCCTTGATGGTCGCTACCGCCGCGGGATCGACCATCATCTCGATCAGGCTCGCCGCGATCACCTTGGAGCCGGCCGCGATGCCCTTGTGGGCCAGCGGCGTGGCCGGCGCGATGCCCGCCGACCAGTGGTGGCCGGCCAGGGCGCCTGAAGGCTTCGACGGGAACGACAGCCTCACATCGGGCACCTGCCAGGTGACGTCGCCTGCGTCGTTGGAGCTGGAGCCCTGGCGTGACACCCCGATGGGCTCCACCTCGGTGTCCATGCCGGTGATCTCCCGGCCCATGGACTTCTGGTAGGCGCGGGCGAAGGCTTGGTCGGCCTCGCTCCACTTGGGCATGCCCACCAGCTTGATGTTCTTGTCGACGAGGAGGGCCAGCTCCTTGTTGCCGTTGATCGGCCATGAGCCGGACATGATCCGCTCGGTGACGGTGGTGTCAGTCTGCAGCGCGGCGCCCTTGGCGGCCTCGCGGGCCCGGCTGAAGGTGTCCCATACGCTGTCCGGGGTGCGGTGGCGGAAGTAGTACCAGACGGTGGCGTCTTCCGGCACGACGTTGGGCTGCTTGCCGCCCTTCGGGATCACATAGTGGATGCGCGTATAGGGATCGACGTGCTCGCGCATGAAGTTCATGGCGTTGTTCATCAACTCCACGGCGTCCAGCGCGCTGCGGCCCTGCCAGGCCCGCGCGCCGTGGGCGGCGCGGCCCTTGAGGTCCACTGGGCCGAGATGATCGCCAGGTTGTTGAGGCCGTAGCTGGTGCCGAGCCCCTCGCCGATGTGCGCCTCGATCAGGGCGTCGAGGCCCTTGAACAGGCCGGCGTTGGTCATATAGCCGCGGCTGGCGAGGAGTTCTTCGGCGGGGCCGCCGTAGACCACCAGGGTGCCGGGCAGCTTGTACTTGTCCTTGATCGCCTTGGCAGCCAGGGCGCCGCCCACGATGGTCGGCTGGTTGGAGTTGTGACCTTCGCCATGACCGGGCGCGCCGGGCACGATCGGGTCGTGGGCCAGGGAGCCGGGCCGCTGCGAGGCGCCGGGCACGCCGTCGTACTCCGACATCACGCCCAGCACGGGAGAGCCGGAGCCATAGGTGGCCTTGTAGGCGGTGGGCATGCCGGCCACGCCCATCTCGACCTTGAAGCCGGCCGCCTCCAGCGTCTTCTTCACCAGGGCGACGGTCTTGTATTCCTGGAAGCCGATCTCCGAGTAGGAGAAGATCGCGTCGTTGATCCGTCCCATCCTGTCGGCGTTGGCGTCGACGACGGCGAAGGACTCCTGCTTCAGCCGGTCGAGACTTGGCGGCGCGGCCTGAGCTTGGACCTGGGCGGCCGGCGTCCAGGCCAGGCTGGTCGCGGCGAGCACCGCCGCAAAGGTCGATCGGGGCATGCCGGAAGCGCCTCCTTCCCTGGTGGGCGGGAAAATCATCTTGCGGATCAGAGCTGTGGCCATCATCGGGCCGCGAAGGCGCCGGCCGGCCGGATGTAGAGCGTCTTGCCGCCCAACACAGTCATCTCGATCGGGATATCTTTGATCTTCTCCGGATCGATGGTGAGGATGTCCTCGCCCAGGACGACCAGGTCGCCGACCTTGCCGACCTCGATGGCGCCCTTCTTCTTCTCGTCGAAGGACAGCCAGGTGGGGCCCTGGGTGTACATGCGCACCGCCTCGCGGACGCTGACCTTCTCCTCCGGTCCATAGACCTTGCCGTCCACGCCCTTGCGCGTCACGGCGGCGTAGATTCCGACCAGCGGCCCGTAGGGCATGCCGTCAGACCCGGAGGAGATCGGAATGCCGCGCTTGATGAAGGTGGCTTGCGGATTGTTGGTCGCCAGCCTGGCCGGGCTGAGGGCCGGCGAGGCGTTATAGGGGCCGAGCGAGTAGGTGAAATTGGGCTGGCTCGCGACCCCGATGTTGTACTTCTGCATGAGCGCCAGCGTCTCTTCCGGCGGCATCACCGATACGTGGTGCATGTAGAACCGGGCGTCGGGCCTCGGGCTCTCCTGCAGCACGCGAGCGTAGGTGTCGACGACGATCTTCACGGCCCCGTCGCCAATGGCGTGGTAGCCCAGTTGCCAGCCCAGGTCGTAGGCGCGCTTCGAGACCCGGTACAGCGTGTCAGCCGAGATCCGCTGGACGCCGAAATAATCCTCCTTGTGGGTGGGGTACCGCTCCAGCGTCAGGAAGGCCGCGGCGCTGAAGCCTCCGTCCAGGCTCATCTTGATGGCGCCGATCTTCAGACGGTCGTCGCCGAAGCCGGTTCGGTAGCCCAACCCCTCCACCTCGGAGATCGCTGCGGCGATGCCCTTCTCCGGATCGTCATAGGAGTCGTAGCCTGGGGACAGGCGCAACTGCACGGTGGCCCGCGGCAGGTTCTCCCCGGACCTCTCGTAGAGGTTCTGCATCCAGTGCAGGGCGTGGGGCCGCATGCCGGCGACGTTGACGCTGGTGATGCCCAGCGGCAGCTTCGACGACAGTTCCTGCATCAGCTCCTTTTCGGCGACCGCATCCGGCGTCTCCGGAGCCTCCGGCACCGCCTTCATCACCATCCGGTGACCCGCGCCTTCCCGGAACCAGCCGATCGCCCGGCCCTGGGCGTCGCGGTCGATGCCGCCGCCCTCTGGGACCGGGGTCGCGTCGGTGATGCCGTTCAGCTTCATCGCCAGCGAGTTCGCCAGGGTGACGTGACCGCGCTCCAGAGCCACCGGGTGGTCCGGCGTCACCGCATCCATCTCCCAGCGTGTCGGCAGGCGCTCCTGGGGCATGTTCTCGTTCTTCAGCCCGCCCAGGATCCATTCGCCCTTGGGCCGCTCTGCGGCGCGTTTGGCCAGGGCTTCCAGCAGTTCCTTCTTGGAGCTGACTTTGCGCCAGTCCTGGATGCGCGGATCCTCGTCGCCGCCCAGGTGGATGTGGTTGTCGTAGAAGCCCGGCAGCACCGTCTTGCCCTTCAGGTCAACGATCCGGGTGGCCGGCCCGGCGTGGCCGCGAACCTCGGCGGTGGTCCCGACCGCGACGATCACTCCGCCCCGGATCGCCACCGCCTGGGCCCTGTCGGCGGCCGGGTTGTTGGTGATGATGGAGCCGCCCTCGAAGATAACGTCCGCCGCCGGCGCGATCGCGGTCTGGGCGTCGGCGCTGGCGACGGGCGCCAGGGCCAGGCTGAACGCCGCAAGGGCGAGGCGGCCACGGGTGGCGCCCAGCCATGCCCTGCGCCCTATGCTTGCGGCCCGTGACCTGGCCGACTCCGAATGTCGGGACTCAACTGCCCCATACGTCGTGGATAGCCGCGATTCCAACATATACCCCACCCGATTATCTCGTTGTACGCACTTATGTATTCAAGGCTCGAACTTCATTTCAGCAATATTTCAGATCACACGGCAAAAGTAACCGGTGGTCGCCCGATCTGGGAGGTTTCTTGTCGATAGATTAACACGGGCGGCAATGGGGTTTTCAGGAATCCGGCGCCCCGGCGGCCCGACCTTTGCGGGAATCCCAAGCGGTCGCGGGATTCCGCGAGGAATTCCGGCGCGCTCGATACAGTATGCGCTTGTTCCCGGCCGCCAGCAGGCCTGCGGATCGGACAGACCGCGGCCCGTCCCAACGGGGCGGCGGGCGTCCGAGATCGATCGTTTTCCCGCGACAGGCGAGTCCGATAGCCGTGTTCTTCAGTCCGAATTACCATTCACGAATCCTGAAGGATCATCCGGATATGGTTAAGGGGCTTCCTATGAACATCAAGCACGCCGCGATCGCGGCCTTCGCACTGAGCACCATGTCGGCGCCGGCTTTCGCCGCCATCAACAACACGCCGGTGCCGATCACCAACTACATCACTTTTGGCGGCAACGACTGGGCCTGGGCCATGCCCTGCCCGGTGGTCCAACAACAAGGCGTTGCCTGCGGCGACTCCCCGACGCTCGACCTGAGCTTCCAGAGCGCCTACGGCTGGCACGTGGCGACCGCCCTGGAACTGGCGTCCGGCCCGGTGGCCAGCGACTTCGGCAGCTCCGGCAACTTCAAGTGCGCGGCGGCATGGTTCAACAACCTATACAGCCATTGCGACTTCATCGATGCGAATTCCGGCGCCATCTACAACGGGGCCGGTGGTGGCCTCTGGTATGACGAAACCTGGGTGACCCGCGTCAGCGGTGGCGGCGGCATCCCTGAGCCGGCGACCTGGGCCATGATGATCATCGGCTTCGGCATGGTCGGTACGGCGATGCGCCGTCGCCGCACCCTGGTCGCGGCCGCCTGATCCAGACTTAGTCCCGGAAAGCCCGGCGGCGTCCGCGTCGCCGGGCTTTTTCGTGCCTGGAGTTCCAGCCCGACACAAGCAATCCCCAACGGCACGACGCGGGCGCAGGATCGAGGCAAAGCCCGGCTGGCGGTGGCGTCCATGACGCCGATCGTCGTCCTGGACGCGCACTATGCGCATCTGCTGCCCGACATGCCGCCGGCGGTGATCGACAGCGGCACGGTCTGGGCCGATTCCTCTGTCCGGCGGGCCGTCACCACGACCTCCTCGAGCGTCGCGGACTGCTGGGCGAAAGCCTGGGAGGTCTGGACCAGCGCCAGCACCGAGGCCGCGCCGAGTATGACCTGTTTCATCCCGACGTTTGAACTCCCTTGAGCCACATCCCCGTGCTGGCTTGGGGTGAAGCAGCCGGGCCCGCGAGGATGAGGCGAGGTACAACCGCAACCTGTTTCGCCAGCCCAGCATTATCTTGTTTTCGCTGCTATTTATCTCGCTTCGCCACGCCCAGGGGCCGGGCGGAGCGGGTGCGGCCGTAGAGGTTTCGCGAGGCGTGGTCGGCCACGATCAGGGTCGCCTCGCCGAGGTCGCGGATCTCCACCGGGCTGTGCTGGCCGGCGAACATGGTCTGGGTGACACAGAACCGGATCCGGTCGTGGCCGTCGATCACCGGCGCCGCGATGGAGGAGAAGAACTGATTGAACTGGTTCTCGTCCAGGCCCCAGCCGCGCTCGGCGGTCTCCTGCACCTGGGCCAGGTATTCTTCCACAGCAGGCGGCCGGTGCCAGCGTACCGACCTGAAGCGGGACAGCACCTCCTGGTCTGACCCCCTTGAAGTGATCCATCCCTTATGTTGGTCCGAGGACCATTTTGGATGGATGGAACGATGGCAAGGAAGCACCACAAGCCGGAAGAGATCGTCGCCAAGCTGCGCCAGGTTGATGTGCTGACCGGTCAGGGCA
>CANJKG010000128.1 GCA_947474775.1 Caulobacteraceae bacterium
CAGGGTCTCGATGCCGAGCGCCTCGATGAGTTTGGCCTGGGCGCGGACCATGTCGGCGATGGTGATCACCGGGAAGGTGAGGCCATAGGCCTGGCCGGTCGCCAGATCGGTCGAGGCCGGCCCCGTCGAGCCCATGCAGCCGCCGATGACGTTGGCGCAGATGATGAAGTAGCGCGCCGGGTCCAGCGGCAGGCCGGGGCCGACGACGCGGTTCCACCAGCCGGGCTTGCCGGTGGTCGGATGGATCGAGGCCACATGCTGGTCGCCGGTCAGCGCGTGGCAGATCAGGATGGCGTTGGACTTCCCGGCGTTGAGGCGGCCGTAGGTCTTGTAGGCGATCTCCAGCGGCTCGAGGTGCGCGCCGGAGTCCAGGCGCAGGCCCTCGCCTGGCGGGAAGCGCATCACGCCCCCGCCGGTCTCGCTGGCGGGGCTGATCGCGGCCGCGTCGGTCATGGTGGCGTTGGACCGCCAACCCCTTTCGGTGTCAACCGCTTCGCAGCCGCCGTCTCTGAGGCTATTAAGCGTGGCGGTGGAGTGGCGATGGACCGTTTGATCCTGTTCAGGCACGGCAAGGCCTTGTCGGAATCCGAGAGTGGGCAAGATTTCGACCGGCGCCTGGCCGGGCGGGGCGTGACGGATTCCGCAGAGATGGCGGCGCGCCTGGCCGACCTCGGCTTCCGCCCCGACCTCGTGCTGGTCTCGCCGGCGGTGCGGACCCGTGAGACCTGGGCGGCGGCGGAGCCGGCCTTCCCCGGAGCCGAGGTGCGGTTCGACCAGCGACTCTACCACGCCGATACGGCGCTCGTGCTGCGCATGGCTACAGAGGCCGGCGAGTCCGGGGGGACGGTGATGATCGTGGGCCACAACCCCGGCCTGCAGGACCTGACCGTGAAGCTGCTGGCCGAGGGCGGGGCGCCGGCGGGCCTGGTCTCGCGCGCCCAGCAGCGGTTTCCCCCGGCGGCGGCGGCGGCTTTCCTGATGGGCGGCGCGCGACCGGTCTCCGACGGACTGTTCCTTCCGGAGCGCAGGGGTTGAGCCGGATCTACAAGATCCTGCCCGCCGCTGATTGGGACGCCGCCCGCTCGTCCGGACGCTACGAGGGCTCGGCGGTCGACCGCCAGGACGGCTTCATCCACTTCTCCACGGCGGCGCAGGCGCAGGAGACCGCGCGCAGGCACTTCGCCGGCCAGGCGGGGCTGGTGGTGCTGGAGATCGAGGCCGACGACCTTGGCGCTGGATTGCGCTGGGAGCCTTCGCGGGGCGGGCAGCTGTTCCCGCACCTCCATGGCGGGCTGGACGTCAGCCATGTGCGCGGGGTGACGGAAGCGCCGCTGGGCCCGGATGGGACGCCGCGGGTGGGGGCGCTGTCGTGAGCGCCCTGCACGGCCTGGCGACGCGGCTGCTGCGGACGCGCGACGCCGAGCAGGCGCATGGCCTGGCGATCCGCGGGTTGAAGATGGGGCTGGGCCCGCTCAGCCTGCCGGACGATCCGATCCTGGCCACCAGCCTGGCCGGGATGGCGCTGCCCAATCCGGTGGGCCTGGCGCCCGGCTTCGACAAAGACGCCGAGGTGTTCCGCCCCATGCTACGGGCCGGATTCGGTTTCGTGGAGTGCGGCACGGTCACGCCCCTGCCGCAGGCGGGCAATCCGCGCCCGAGGCTGTTCCGGCTGTCCGAGGACCGCGCGGTGATCAACCGGATGGGGTTCAACAACCGGGGGCTGGAGGCCTTCGCCGGGCGGCTGGCGGGGCTCGGCCGGGGCGTTGTGGGCGCTAACATCGGGGCCAACAAGGACGCCGATGACCGGGTCGCCGACTATGTGACGGGGCTGAAGCGCCTGTGGGGGATGGCGTCCTATTTCACGATCAACATCTCCTCTCCGAATACGCCGGGCCTTCGGGCCCTGCAGACCAAGGCCGCGCTTGAGGAGCTGCTGGGGCGCCTGGCCGAGGCGCGCGACGCCCTGCCGGCGCAAGGCCGGGCGCCGATGTTCCTGAAGGTGGCGCCCGACCTCGCCGATGGCGAAGTGGAGGCCATCGCCGACACGGTGGCGGCGTTCGGGCTGGAAGGGATCATGGCCACCAACACCACCCTGGCCCGCCCGGGACTTCGCTCGGCCAAGGGGGCTGAGAGCGGCGGCCTCTCCGGGGCGCCGCTCACGGCGCTTTCCACGGCGGTGCTGCGCAGATTCGCGGAAGCGGCGAAGGGGCGCTTCTTGCTGGTGGGCTTGGGCGGGATCGGGTCGGGCGCGGACGCCTATGCCAAGATCCGCGCCGGGGCCAGCGCGGTGCAGCTCTATTCGGCGCTGGTTTTCGAAGGACCGGGCCTCGTGGGACGCATCAAGGCCGACCTCGCCGCAAGGCTCCGAGCCGACGGTTTTACCTCAGTGGCCGCGGCGGTCGGCGCGCGCTAGCCCAAGTTGTCGGAATGCCACGCGTTGCCCAAGCCGGCGCGGTGGATTACGGGAAGCATCATGGCGGACGCCGCAACGCCGCAAGATCCTCCCAAGACGGAGAGGCGACGCTTCTACTGGCCGGGCGGCCTGTCCGCGCGCCTGCTGGTGCTCACCACCTTGTTCGTGGCCCTGTTCGGCCTCATGGCCCTGGTCCCGGCGCTGGCGGATTTCGAGAAGCAATGGCTGCTTGACCGGGTGCGGGCGGCCGAGCTGGCCTCGCTGGCGCCGGAGGTGGCGCCTGACAGGGTGGTCAGCGAGCAGCTGAAGAGCCAGCTCCTGGACGGCGCCGGGGTGGAGATCGTGGCCATCTCGGTGGACGGCATCCGCTCGCTGGTGTTCGCCGGCCCACGACCGTCCGTTGCGCCCTATCTCGTGGATCTGCGCGACCGCGCCCCGGGGCTTGGCCTGTTCGCCCCGTTCCAGACCCTGCTGGGGGCCGACGGGCGGCGCGTACGGGTGATGGCGGAGGCCCGCTTCCGCAAAGCCGACTTCATCGAGTTCGTGGCGCCTGACACCGAGCTGAAGCGGGCGCTGGCGGCCTATCTGCTGCGGCTGGTGCTGACCGTGGCCTTCGTCTCGGCCATGGCCGGCGTCCTGGTCTTCCTGACGCTGAACCTGTTCCTGGTGAGGCCGATGCAGCGGATCACCTACGCCATGGAGCGGTTCCGCGCCGATCCGGACGATCCGGAGGCGCGGGTGGAGCCCTCGGGCCGCCGCGACGAGATCGGCCGCGCCGAGGTGGAGCTGGACCGCATGCAGGCCGACCTGCGCGCCGCCCTAAGCTCGCGCGCACGGCTGGCGGCGCTGGGTGAGGCGGTGGCCAAGATCAACCACGACCTGCGCAACATGCTCACCAGCGCCCAGATCGCCTCCGAGCGGCTGGCGGCGCTGAAGGACCCCAAGGTGAGCCAGGCCCTGCCCCGGCTGGAACGGGCGCTCGACCGGGCGGTGAAGCTGGCGGCCGGCGTGCTGGCCTATGGCAAGACCCAGGAGCCGCCGCCCGAGCCGAGGCCCACCCTGCTGGCCGCCGCCATCGAGGCCGCCGCCGAGGAGGCCCGGCTGGGAGAACCCGGCGTGCGGCTGGTGAGCGAGGTCGATCCCCGGGATGAGCTTTCGGCCGATCCCGACCAACTGCACCGCATACTGGTGAACCTGATGCGCAACGCACGCGAGGCCATCGAGCTGCAGCCGGATCGCTCGGCGCCCGGCCAGATCGCGGTCTCATTCCGCCGGCAGGGGCGGATCAGCACCGTGCGCCTGGTGGACAACGGGCCGGGAATCCCGGAGCGGGCTCGCGAGCGGCTGTTCCAGCCCTTCGCCGCCTCCACCCGCCCGGACGGAGCGGGCCTTGGGCTGGCGATCGCCCGCGAGCTCGCCCAGGGTCACGGCGGCGACCTGATCCTGGCGGACAGCGGGCCGGAGGGCTCGGTGTTCGAGCTGCGCCTACCGGCCGGCCGTCGTCCGCGGACGACGGCGACCCGTAAGGTCGGAGGCAAGGGCTAAGGCGACTTGGCCACGCCCTCCCGGCGGGGATCGGCGCCGCCGCGCAGGCCTTGCGGCGTCATCTCCACCCCATGCAGTCCCGAGCCCTCGCCGCCGCCGCCGGCGTTGAGGGTCACGCCCCGAGCGGCCAGGCCTTCGACCACGCCGGCCGGGAACTTCGCGACCTCGGCGCCGTAGAAATCGCCTGCGGCGATCAGGTTGGGCAGGTCGATGGCCGCCTGGATCGGCAGCTTCCAGTCGAGGACGGCGACCAGGACCTTCAGGTTGTAGGCCAGAATCGAGGGGCCGCCGGGCGAGCCCACGGCGGCGACGAACCGGCCCTGGCGGTCGAGGACGATGGCCGGCGCCATGGACGAGCGCGGCCGCTTGCCGGCCGCCGGCGCATTGGCCGCGGGCGCGCCGTCCCGCTCGGTGGGGACAAAGGCGAAGTCGGTGAGCTGGTTGTTGAGGAAGAAGCCGGCGACCATGCGGCCGGAGCCGAACACGCTCTCCACCGTGGTGGTTATGGAGACCACGTCGCCGTCCGCGTCGACGATGACGAAATGCGAGGTGCCGCCCGGCTCGGCCGTGCGGTCGGGCGCGCGGGGGCCGGCGCCCCTGGGCGTTCCGGGTGCGGGCGGCGGCCCGGCGGTGGGGCCGATCAGCCCGGCGCGCACGGCGAGGTAGGTCCGGTCGAGCAGGCCCTCGACGGGCACGTCGACGAAATCCGGATCGCCCACATAGCGGTCGCGATCAGCGTACATCAGGCGACTGGCCTGGGCGAAGAGGTACCAGGCCTGCGGATCGTCCGGCCCGCGGTTGGCGATGTCGGTGGTCTCCAGCAGGCCCAGCGCCTCCAGCACGCCGACCCCGCCGGAGGGCGGCGGCGGGACGCAGACCACATAGACGCGGTATGGCCGACAGAGGGCAGGACCGACCTTGGGCCTGTAGGTCGCCAGGTCCGTCAGGCTGAGGGCGCCGGCCTGGGGACCCTCGGCGACGCGGGCGACGATGGCCTCGGCGACGGAGCCCTTCAGCAGCGCGCCAGGGCCCTCGGCGGCGAGGCGGCGCACGGTGGCGGCGTAGGCCGGGTTCTTCAGGACATCGCCCGCCTGCAGCCGCCCGCCGTCCGGACGGGTGAAATAGGCGACGGCGTCCGGCGCGGAGGCCTGGGGCGCACGGGAGGCGATCATGCCGGCGAGCCTGGGACTGACCACGAAACCGTCCCCCGCCAGTCGCTCCGCCTCGCCGAACAGCGCCGACCAGGCGAGCTTGCCGTGCTGGGCCTGGGCCATGGCCAGCATGGCCACGGCGCCGGGGACGCCGGTGGAGACGCCGCCCAGGATCGCCTGGCGCCGGCCCAGCGGCTGGCCCTCCGGGCCCAGGAAAAGGGCCGGCGTCGCGCCCGCCGGCGCGGTCTCTCGGCCGTCGTAGGCGGTCACCGCGTGGGTCCTGCCGTCGTAGTGGGTCATGAAGGCCCCGCCGCCCAGGCCGGAGCTCTGCGGCTCCACGAGGCCCAGCACCGCCTGCACGGCGACCGCCGCGTCGACGGCCGAGCCGCCCTGGCGCAGCACCTTCAGCCCGGCCTCCACAGCCAGCGGGTTTGCGGCCACCACCATGGCCTTCGGACCCGGCGGGGCGGTTGGCGACGGCGTGGCGCAGGCGGCCAGGAGGAGGACGGCGAGCGCCGCGAACGTCTTCAGGGCAAGCGACATTCGACGGCAATAGCCCCTGCGCGCGTGGACAACAAACGCCAAGGCGTGTGAGGTCGCCGCGTCATGCCTACTTCAGCCCCCGGCGCCCGCAACCTGATCACCGACGTTCCCGGCCTGAAGGTCGGGCAGGCCCAGAATGGGGCGCTCCGCAGCGGGGTGACGGTGATCCTGCCCGACACGCGCGCGGTCTGCGCCTGCGATGTGCGCGGCGGCGCCCCGGGGACGCGGGAGACCGACGCCCTCGCGCCCGACGCCCTGGTCGAGGCCGTGGACGCGGTGACGCTTTCCGGAGGGTCGGTCTACGGCCTGGCCGCGGCCGATGGGGTGGCGGCCTGGCTGGGGGCGCGCGGGCGCGGCTTCACGCTCACCCGGGCCGCGGGCGTCCCGCCCTCGCCGGTGGTCCCGGCGGCGATCCTGTTCGACCTGGCCAACGGCGGCGACAAGGCCTGGGGCGAGGAGCCGCCCTATCGGCGCCTGGGACGCGAGGCGATCGAGGCGGTGTCGGAGGAGTTCGAGCTGGGATCGGTCGGCGCCGGCTGCGGGGCCATGGCGGGGAGCCTGAAGGGCGGCGTGGGTTCGGCCTCGGTGATCGCCGCCGACGGCTTCGTGGTGGGGGCGCTGGTGGCCGTCAACTGCTGGGGATCGGTCGTGGCGCCCGGCGGGCGGACGTTCTGGGCGGCGCCGTTCGAGATCGGCGCGGAGTTCGGCGGACTGGGCCCCGCCGGCCTGTCCGGTCCGCCGGACGACTGGGGCTTGGCCAAGGGGGCGGCCCAGGCGCGCAACACCACCATCGCCTGCGTGGCTGTCGACGCCATCCTGACGCCGGCCCAGGCCAGGCGCCTGGCGGTGATGGCCCAGGATGGGCTGGCCCGCGCCATCCGCCCAGTGCATGCGCCTTTCGACGGGGACGTGGTGTTCGCCCTGTCCACCGCCCGCCGGCCGCTGGGCGACCGTCCGGACCTTACCCTGGCCCGGCTGGGCGCGCTGGCCGCCGACTGCCTGGCCCGCGCGGTGGCGCGTGGCGTCCACCAGGCCGCGCCCTGGCCGGGAAGCGACGTCCGCTGCTGGCGCGATCTTCCGGCGGCGAAGCTGGGCTGATAGCTTCCCGCTGGGACAAGCCCGGGAGGTCGCCATGAACATGCCCTATCGCCTGACGCTGCTGGTGGGCGCCGCCGCCCTGGCCGGATCGGCCACAGCCCAGCCGGCGCAGAAGGTCACCGGCCCGGTCGCCACCTACTGGATGAGCGCCCAGACCCAGACCGGTTTCGGTCTGGGAGCCATGGGCGGCGGCGGTGCGCCGAACATGGGCGCCCTGATGGGGGCGATGATGGGCGGCGGCGGTCCGCAGCACATGCTCAACCTGCAGCTGGGCTCATCCCGCAAGGTCGCCGACGATCCGGCGGCCGAGCACCTGGCGCCGCCGGCGCTGGGCGCGGGGCCGGCCTTGCCGCTGGTGACCCCCCCAGGCGCCGCCGCCGTCCACGCCGGTTCCCCAGACGCAGGCCCTGCCGCGGGAGTTCCAGCGGCCGAACGGCCGGATGCTGATCTTCTGGGGCTGCGGCGAGCACGCCAAGCCCGGCCAGCCGGTGGTGATAGACTTCGCCAAGATGAGCGCCGGCGCCATGCCGCCCGGCCTGGCCGCCGCCATGCGCGGCCTGAGTGTGACCCCGGCCCAGCCGCCATCCCGCACCCGCAACGCCACCTATGGCGAGTGGCCCAACGAGCAGGACAGTTCGCCGGTGCCGCGGACCGGATCGCTGGTGGGCGAGCACCAGGTGCAGAGCACCTATGCGCCTGACATCAAGTTCCAGCTCGGGCAGGCGCAGGATTTCCTGGGCCCGCTGAACCTGACCACCAACACCAAGGCGCCCGGCGGCTGGGCCAACCTCGGCTGGAACGCAGTGCCGAACGCCCGCGCCTACCTGGCCAGCGCCATGGGCGGCGACGGGAACCAGATGGTGCTGTGGACCTCCAGCGAGGTGCAGGCCTCGGCCTTCATGCTGCCGGACTACATCGCGCCCGCCGACCTCACGCGACTGGTGGCCGCCAGGGCGCTGATGGGGCCGCAGACCACCCAGTGCGCGGTGCCCAAGGAGGTGCTGGACGCCGCGCCCCAGGCGATGCTGCAGATGGTCGCCTATGGCGACGACACCGATATCGTCCACCCGGCCCGGCCGCGCGACCCGAAGGTGGCCTGGAACCGCGAGTGGCAGGTCAAGGTGCGCTACCGCTCGGCCACCGGCGGCCTCCTGGGCATGACCATGCCGGGCATGGGCGCATTCGGTGGGATGGGCATGGGGGCGCCCATGGGCGGCATGGGCGCTCCCATGGGTGGAATCGGCGCTCCGATCGGCGCTCCGATCGGCCAGCGTCCCCCGGCCGGCGCGCCGCAACAGCAGCAGCCGCCGAAGCCCAGCGCCGCCGACATCCTGCGCGGGCTGGGCGGCATGGGGCTGGGTTTCCCGGGAATGGGGCGCTAGAGCAGGATCGGTTCAGATGGAATCATCTGAGCCGTGAATCCTGCTCCAAATCAAAAGTGTAGAGCCTGATCCACGGTTCGGTTCGAACCGATCAGGCTCTAACCAGCCGCTGCCGGCCTCAGCGGCCGTAGCATCTCGAGCAGCCTGGCCACGATGAAGGCCGGGGCCTGCTCCAGGATGTTGTGGCCACAGGTGGGCGCGACGTGCAGGCGCATGCCGGCATGGCGCGCGATCAGCTCGCGTTCCGGCGCGTCGACCAGGCTTGGCAGCCGTTCCAGGTTCCGAGGTGGAAGCAAAGGCTCGTCCCCCACCACGACCCGGACGGGAAAGCGCAGCCGGTCCAGCATGCCCCGGTAGTCGCGCGGCTCGACGCCTGCTCCGGTCAGGCCGAACACGCCGCCGACAAAGTCGCGAAGCGCCTCGTCAGCCTGTGGTTCCGACAGCTTCCAGTTCAGGAATGGCAGCAGGGGCCAGAGCTTTTCCATCACCAGCGGCGGATCGACGACGAGGGCCGCGCGCACCAGGGGGCTGGTCAGGCCCAGCGCCACGAGGCCGCCGACCGAGGCCCCCAGAACCAGGACAGGCCGCGTCGGGAACGCCAGGTCGAGCGCCTGGGAATAGGCCTCGGCATAGGCCTCCACCGAGGCCGGGACGCTCAGCGGCGGGCAGTGGTTGCCTGGCAGGTGAGCGCCCACGACCTCGATGTCCGGGGGCAGATGCTGTCGAAGCGCGCCGGGCTCAGGGGCGCCGTCATCGTTGGCGAAGGCGCCTGTGAGGCCAAGCACTATGGGCCGGTCACCGTCGAAGGCGCTGGCCTGGCCGCGCATCCAGATGGTCCCCAGAGCGGTGTCGAAGGTGCGGCGTTCCATGCGCGGCTCCCGTAACATGCGGGCCTGGGGTGTTGAACCGACGAGGCGAGACTCAGCGCTCCGGCCGCGTCCAGATCCACGTCCCGCCGATCACGCCGGCCGCCGAGGGAATGAGCGACAGCGGGAACTCCAGCATCAGGAAGCCGATCGCCGCGCTCGCGGCGAACGCCACCAGGGCGCCGATCTTGCCCTTGCGGCTGATGGCGCGGTTCTCGCGCCAGGCGCGGATGTGGGGGCCGAGCTGGGGATGGTCCAGCAGCTTGCGTTCCAGCCGCGGGCTGCTGCGGGCGAACAGGAAGGCCGCCAGGATGAAGAAGGGGACGCTGGGCAGCAGCGGCAGGACCACGCCGACGCCGCCAAGCGCCAGGGCCAAGAGGCCCAGCAACAAGTAGATCTTCCGTCGCATCGGGCGCCACGATACAGCAATCGCCGCGAAAGCCCCGCCCGCGCGGCGCGGCTGCCGGCCAATAGATGTTGAAACCGCCCGGGGCGGAGGCTAGATAGCCACCCCTTGCCGACAAGGCATGCGCGCCCGTAGCTCAGCTGGATAGAGCATCAGACTACGAATCTGAGGGTCGGACGTTCGAATCGTTCCGGGCGCGCCAATACTTTCAATGGGTTAGGGGTTTTCCTTCTCGCCTAAGTCAGAAATGAACCGGACATTGACCGGACG
>CANJKG010000129.1 GCA_947474775.1 Caulobacteraceae bacterium
GCCCCGGCTGACCAGCACCCCATAGAACAGGGCCACCACCATGGCCGCCGTAGCGCCGGCCAGGGCGAACAGGGTGGCGAATCGCAGGTGCAGCCGGCCCCCGGCGTCGGTGGACCGCGCCGCCAGCAGTGCTCCAAACCGCAGGGCCACCACCAGGGTCAGCCCCAGGATCAGCACCAGATTGAGGCTCAGCACCGTGAGGATCAGTTCGCTGGCCGGACCCAGCGGCCCCTTCACCGGCGGGGCCGAGGCCAGCAGGATGGCGACGCCGGTGAGCAAAGCCGCCACGCCGTAGCCGACGCCCAGCACCGCACGCGAGCGCAGCGCGCGACGCAGGCGCTCCGTCAGGCCCATCGCCCGCGCTCGCTGTTCACCCAGGACCACGAAGGGAGCCTAAGGGACTGTGCCCCAAACTCAACACCCATGTTGCGGCTAAGCTTCACAGGAGATGTAGGAATGTTTCAGCCACCGATCAGGCAATTCCAGCGAAATGCATCGCTACCCCCACGGCCGCGCAGCCCAGCAGCAACGGAATCACCCCGACCTTGAAACGCCATGCGGCGACCGCCGCGATGGCTACGACCAGAATGCTCGGCCAGTTGGCTGACGCCAGCACCGGCAGGGAAAGGTTGAGCGGCCAGGCCTCGAACTCGGTGACCTGACGGAAAAGGACGTGCAATCCGAACCAGAGGGCGAGGTTCAGGATCACACCCACGACCGCCGCGGTGATCGCCGCGAGGCCGGCGTTAAGCGCCCTCGCCCCGCGCAGCGCCTCCACGAACGGCGCGCCCAGGAAAATCCACAGGAAGCACGGCGTGAACGTCACCCATGTGGTCAGGATTCCCCCCAGGACGCCCGCCGCCAGGGGATCGAGGCCATCCGCGTTCCGGTAGGCGGCCATGAACCCCACGAACTGGGTCACCATGATCAGCGGACCGGGCGTGCTTTCCGCCATCGCCAGCCCGTCCAGCATCTCGCCCGGCCGCAGCCAGCCATAGGTCTCGACGGCCTCCTGCGCCACATAGGCCAGCACCGCATAGGCGCCCCCGAATGTCACCACCGCCATCTTCGAGAAGAAGACGGCGATCTGTGAGAAGACGTCGCCCCATCCCAGCGTCAGACCCAGCGCGAGCACCGGGGCGGCCCACAGGACGAACAGGATCGCGCCGATGCTGAACGCCCAGCGCGGGTTCGGCCGCGCATGGGCGGGCGTGACCTCCCCCAGAACGGTTTCGGCGTCGAGGACTTCGGTCGCGACCTTCGGCCCATGCCCCCCGGCGACCGCGAAGGCGCTGACTCCGGCGCGCCCACCCAGATAGCCGATGGCCGCGGCGGCCAGGATGATGACCGGGAACGGCGCGTCGAAGACATGGATGCCCAGGAAGGCGGCCGCAGCGAGCCCCACCATCAGCGGATTGATCAGGGCCCGGCTGCCGACCCGGATCACCGCCTGGACCACGATCACCAGCACCGCCGCCTTCAGCCCGAAAAAGATCGCGCTGACCGGTCCCAGGGCGCCCAGCAGCGCATATAGGATGCTCAGCGCCATGATCGCGATGAACCCCGGCAGCACGAACAGCGCGCCTGCGATGAGTCCGCCCGCGGTGCGGTTCATCAGCCAGCCGATGTAGATGGCCAGCTGTTGGGCCTCTGGTCCGGGCAGCAGCATGCAGTAGTTCAGCGCATGCAGGAATCGGCGCTCGCCCAGCCAGCGCTTCTCCTCCACCAGGATGCGGTGCATCACGGCGATCTGGCCGGCCGGCCCGCCGAAACTCAGGGCCGCGATGCGCGCCCAGACCCGCGTCGCCTCGCCGAGCGAGACGGTGCGTCGCGCCATGTCGACCTTGTCAGAGGAATTTTCCACCCACGCCCCTCACCCCGCCAAGGCGGTCTTGGAGCGGGCGCTTGGACGGCTCGCCGTCTGCGGCCGGGCGACCCGCGAAGTCCGGAAGCATGAAGTTATCGGTCCGGTGGCGGGCGCTCAAGCGAAGTGAGGCGAAACGCCAAAAGAAATCGCCCCGGACCTTGCGGCCCGAGGCGATATTCGACGCCCACTGGAGAACTAGCGGATCAGGCGGCCAGGCGGGCCACCTGGTGGCGACGGCGGCGAAGAGCGGCGCCCATGCCGGTGAAGCCAACGATCATCATCGCCCAGGTCGCCGGCTCCGGCACGCCACCCTGGATCGGCCAGCCAATCGCGAAGGTCTGGTGGGCCGGGTTCGTCGCCGTGTCGGTGATCGTATAGACGCGGTCGTTGAGGTCCGCGAGGCTGTTGTAATTCCCCGAGACGTAGTCGTTGTAATAGGTCTGGTAGGTGTTGAACTGGCCCGCCGTCAGGTTGGCGCTCAGGACATTGATAGTCCTATCAGGGTTCGCCACCTTCCAGATCGCCGCCTGGATCGCGGCCGTGCGCATCCGAAGATCGAACGAGTCCGGGCCGGTATCGTGCAGGATCCAGCCGGTGTCCACCAGGTTGGTCAGGGCGTCGATCTGGCTCGCGCTTAGCAGGTTGCCGGGGCCAGGCCCATAGTTCGTGTAGAGCGGCTGGCCAGGGTCGCCGATGGTACGAAATGTACTGATAGTTCAATGGTGTGTTGATGTACATGTGGTGGTAGATGTCGATGCAGAAGCCGTACAGCGAGTACGGGTTCGAGCCATTTGAGCTGTCGCTGACGGTGAAGGTCACGCCGTTGGAATAGGCGTTGCCGATCCCCGAGATGCTGGCCTGGAAGGTCGTGACCATGGTCGCGCTCTGCAGGTAGATCAGCTGCGACGCGGAGGCCGGAGCCGCCACGCTGAGCATCGCCGCGCCGGCAATGGCGCCCAGACCCACCGCGACGCGCCTGGTCGCAGCCTTGATCGTCTCACTCTTGAACATCGTCGCCCCTACTCCGCGGATCCGCGGTCCCCGTTGCAGATCGCGTGCCACAGGATTTGACACGTTCTCGCCACACTTGAGGATGGTTACGCGACTCTTAAGGGACCCGCAAACGGGTTCGTCTGTGAGGGGAATCCGGCACTTACGGAAACTCCAGTGTCCCAGAACGAGACTGATCTGAGGTTCTGGAAAATGGGCCTCAGCGCCGCCCGCGGCTCATCTCCACGCCCAGATCCTGGATCTTTTTTCGCAAGGTGTTGCGGTTGAGTCCGAGGATTTCCGCTGCCCGCACCTGGTTGCCGCGCGTGGCCGACAGGGTCAGCTGGATTAGCGGCCGTTCAACTTCCTCGAGCACCCGGTCGTAGAGGCCCGCTGGCGGGATTCCGTCCGGCTGGTCGGCGAAATAGGCCGAGAGCCGACGCTCCACGAGCTGGGCCAGGGTGGCGGGGCCTTCCTGGCCTTCCACCACCGGTTGCTGGTCGGCCAGTTCCCGCTCGATGATCCGGCCGGTGATCAGGTCCTCAGCGTAGAGGGCGCAGATCCGTCGGATGAGGTTCTCCAGCTCCCGGACGTTGCCCGGCCAGCTATGGACCTTCAGCCGCTCCAGGGCGCCTGAATCGATGGTCTTTGACGGCAGGCCCTCGCGGCTGGCGCGCAGCAGGAAGGCCCGCGCCAGGTCGGGAATGTCGTCGGCGCGGTCGCGCAGCGGCGGCAGGCGCAGCGGCGCCACGTTCAGCCGGAAGAACAGGTCCTCGCGGAACAGCCCCTGCTGGATCAGGCCGCGAAGGTCGCGGTTGGTGGCCGCGATGATCCGCACGTTCGGCCTGCGGTTGGTCTTCGGATTCAGCGCCGGCTCCGAGCAGTCGATCACCCGCAGCAGCCGGGTCTGGGCGTCCAGCGGCATGTCGCCGATTTCATCCAGGAACAGGGTGCCGCCGTCGGCGTCCACCAGCTTGCCGGAATCGCCTTCGTCCTTGCCGAACAGCTCGGTCTCCACCCGCTCGCGCGGCACGGCGGCCAGGTTGATGACCACGAACTTGCCGTCGCGGCGGCGGCCCATGTCATGCAGGGCGCGGGCCACCAGCTCCTTGCCGGTGCCGCTCTCGCCGAGGATCAGCACCGTAAGGTCGGCGCCCACCAGGCGCGCCACGGTGCGGTAGACTTCCTGCATAGGTCCCGAACGCCCGATCAGCGGAAGGCGGTCGTCGCGAATGGCGCGGGCCTGGGCCTTCGAGGCCTCCGCATCCGCCGGTCGCGCAAGGGCCCGGCGCGCGGCCGAGGTCATGTCGTCCAAGTCGAAGGGTTTGGGCACGTAGTCGAAGGCGCCCACCTCCGCCGCGCTCACCGCCGTGGTCAGCGTGTTCTGGGCGCTCATCACGATTACCGGCAGCTTCGGTCGCTCCTTGCGGATCCGAGGCAGCACGTCGAACACGTTCTCGTCGGGCATCACCACATCGGTGACCACCAGGTCCCCGTCGCCGTCCGTCACCCACTTCAGCAGTGTGGTGGCGTTGCCGGTCGCCCGCACCTGGTAGCCCAGGCGGGTGAAGGCCTGAGACAGGACCAGCCTTATGGAGGCGTCATCGTCCGCGATCAGGATCTTCTTGTTCGCGTTGCTCGTGTTGGCGTTCATTCGTTCGCGTCCTCTTCGACGATCGGCAGCAGCACGCGGAAGGTTGTCCGGCCCGGCTCGGATTCGAAGTCAATCAGGCCGCCGTGGCCGGCGACCAGTTTTGAGACCAGCGCCAGGCCCAGGCCAACGCCGTTCGCCTTGCTGGTGACGAAGGGCTGGAAAAGGCTCTCGCGCAGATGCGCGGGCACGCCCGGCCCGTTGTCTGTGATCTTGATCTCCAGCGGCGCCCCGCGCGCCACCTGGCCCTGCACGGCGCGCACCCGCACGCCATGGCGATAGGCCGTCTGGATGGAGACCTCGCCGCGTCCGTCGCCCCTGGAATGGGCGGCCTCCGCGGCGTTCTTCACCAGGTTCAGGAAGATCTGGATGAGCTGGTCCTCGTCGCCCGGCGTGTCTGGAAGCGAGGGATCGTAGCGCTCGCGCAGGGCCAGGCCGTCGGCCACGCCGTTGGCCGCCAGCGCACGCACCCGATCCAGCACCTGGTGGATGTTGACCGGCGTCCGGGCCGGCAGGGCGTCGTCGGAGAAGGCCTCCATGCGGTCCACCAGACGGCGCACGCGGTCGGTCTCGTCGACGATCAGCTGCGCCAGCGGCATGTCGTCCGCCTTGGCGCTCATCCCCAGCAGCTGCGCCGCGCCGCGGATGCCAGCCAGCGGGTTCTTGATCTCGTGGGCCAGCATGCGCCCCAGGCCCACGATGGAGCGCAGGCCGGCGGCTTCCCCGCCGCGTTCCTTCAGCGCCGACTTGACAGTCAGGGTCAACAGGACCGAGCCGTCCCCCAGCGGGGCGGCCGCGCCGTCGGCCTCGAACGGCGGCAGGCCGAAGAGCGCGATCTGCAGGCCGCGTTCCCGCACCCGGGCGTTCTCCACCAGGGCCCGGTCGAGCAGCGACACCATGGCCGAGCCCGGCGGCAGGGCGGCGCTGAACCGGCCCCGCGCCAGCAGCGACAGCCCCTGACCGAACAGCGCCTCGGCGGCCTCGTTCACCGCCACCAGCGCGCCCTCGGCGTCCACCACCAGGGCGGGATCGGGGCTGAGGTCGAAGGCGGCGGCCTTGAGCATGGCCACGTCAGGACCAGGCGACTGGATGCGGGTCCTGGTCATGCGGCCAGCCTCCGGTCGGGATCCCACAGGTCGCAGAGCGCCCGTTCGACGGCGGCCGGCTCGTCCAGTCGGCAAAGCCTCGCGCGGGCCTCCCGCCGGTCGTCGGGCAAGGCGGGCCAGGGCGCCTGCTCCACATAGGCCGCGAGGTGCTTGCGGAAGATCCGCAGTCCCAGCCGGTCGCCATAGAAGGTCAGGCTGTCGGCGAAGTGATCCAGCGCGATCCCAAGGCGCTCGTCGGCGTCCGGCGCCTCGAAGTCGGCGCCGGCGAGATCGGCCTCGATCTCCCTCGCGCACCACGGCCGGCCGTAGACCCCGCGCCCGATCATCACCGCGTCCGCCCCGGAGGCGGCCAGCGCCGCCCGGGCGTCGGCCGCGTCTACGATATCGCCGTTGACCACCACGGGAACCGAGACCGCCCGTTTCACCGCCGCCACGGCGGCCCAGTCAGCTGCGCCCTTGTAGAACTGGCAGCGGGTGCGCCCATGCACCGTCACCGCCCGCGCGCCCCTCGCCTCGGCGCGGGCGGCGATCTCAGGCGCATTCTTCGAAGCGTCGTCCCAGCCCAGGCGCATCTTCACGGTGACAGGAACGTCGACGGCGTCGACGGCGGCCGCCACCAGTAACTCCGCCAGGTCCGGCTCACGCATCAGGGCTGCACCCGAGGCGACGCCGGTCACTTCCTTGGCCGGGCAACCGAAATTCAGGTCGATGATCTGCGCGCCGGCCTCAGCCGCCAGTCGGGCGCCTTCAGCGACGCACGCGGGCTCACGCCCCACCAACTGGACCACCATCAGCGGCAGGCCTTCGCCCACGGCGGCGCGGCGCACCACGTCGGGCCGGCCTTTGGCGAATTCGGCGCATGCGACCATCTCGGTAGCCACATAGGTCGCGCCGAGCTTGCTGGCGGCGCGCCGGAACGGCAGGTCGGAAACCCCCGTCATCGGCGCGATCCAGACCCTGCCCCCGACCTCGATAGTTCCTACTGCGAGCATCCTGCCCATTTTATAATCATTCCCATCGCCCCATTTTTAGGCATTTTGTGCAGCGCCGTAAAGAGTGGAAGCAACACCTGCGACATCCTATGACAACGCATGGCTTTTTCGGCCGTCATCGTCGCCGCGGGGGCGGGCCTTCGGGCCGGTCCCGGCGAGCCAAAGGCCTGGCGTCCGCTGGCCGGCAAGCCGATCCTGCGCTGGTCGGTGGAAGGCCTGCTGGCCGCCGGCGCGGCGGATATCGTGGTGGTCGCCGCCGAGGACCGGCTGGCCGGGCTAGAAGAGGCCTTGGCCGGCCTGCCTCGCTGGCGCGGAACCGCAGGCGGCGCCACCCGGGCCCAGTCCGTCCGCGCCGGTCTGGCGGCCCTGCCCGCCAGCCAGGAGCAGCCCATACTGATCCACGACGCCGCCAGACCCTTCGTGGCCGCGGAACACGTGGAGCGCCTGCTGGCCGCCCTGGCGACCGCCGACGGCGCCATTCCCGCCCTGCCGGTCCCGGACACCCTGAAACGCGGCGACCGCCACGTGGACGCCACCGTCCCGCGCGACGGCCTTTGGCGCGCCCAGACGCCGCAGGCGTTCAGGTCCGCCCCCCTGCTGGCCGCCTACGCCGCCTGGCCGACCGGCGAGGAGCCCACCGACGACGCCCAGGTGCTCGAGCGCGCAGGCGGCGAGGTCGCCCTGGTCCCTGGCGATCCCCTGCTGATGAAGCTCACCTGGCCGGAGGATTTCGCCATGGCTGAACACCTCGCCGGCGGCCGCCGCATCACCCGCACCGGCTTTGGCGTCGACGCCCACCGCTTCGGGCCCGGGGACGCGGTCTGGCTCTGCGGCGTCCGGATTCCCCATACCCACGGCCTGGTCGGCCATTCCGACGCCGATTGCGGCCTCCACGCGCTGACGGACGCCATCCTGGGGGCGATCGGCGAAGGGGACATCGGCCAGCACTTCCCACCCAGCGACCCCCAGTGGAAGGGCGCAGCATCCGACCGATTTCTGGCCCACGCCGCGGCTCTGGCGGCCGCCCAGGGCGGGCGGGTCCTGTCGGTGGACGTCACCCTGATCTGCGAGCGACCGAAGATCGGCCCCCACCGCGACGCCATGCGCACCCGCCTCGCTGAGATCCTCGCCCTGCCCCTGCGACGGGTCAGCGTGAAGGCCACGACCACCGAGGGAATGGGCTTTACCGGGCGGGGAGAAGGCCTGATGGCCCAGGCCGTGGCGACGGTCGAGACCCCCGCCTAGTTGTCCACGCCCTCGACCCGCTGCCGCATCCGCCGCACCAGGGCGCCCGCCAGGTTGGTGTAGTCGTCGGTCCAGGGCCGCACAGGGTGCGGGTCGGTAGGCTCCCACCCCGGCTGCTGGAGGAAACGGTCCAGGGCGGCGCCGGAGCGGGCGATGATCACCGCGTCCTCCGGCGACTCCCAGCCCGCGCCCCTGCCCTCAGGCCGATACCGCTGCAGCAGGGCGGCCCCGCCAGCGGCCTCCGCCACCGCCTGGGCCGGACCCATCAGGTCGAGGTTCCGATTGGAGAGGTGCAGGATGATGACCCCGTCCGGCTTCATGCGGGTGAGGTAGCCCTTCACGGCCTCAACGGTCAGCAGGTGCGCCGGCACCGCGTCGGAGGAGAAGGCGTCGATCAGCAACACGTCGAAAACGCCCGGCGGTTGCTTGGCCACCGTGAGTCGGGCGTCGCCCAACACATAGTCCAGTCGACCCTTGGCGCACTCGGTGGTGTAGGTGAACCGCGTAGGATCCGTGCTGATGCGGACAACCAGCGGGTCGATCTCGAAGAAGGTGAGGTGGTCGGCCGGCCGCACATAGGCGGAGACCGAGCCTGTCCCCAGTCCCACCGCCCCGATCCGCACCGCGGACTTCTCTCCTTGGAGCGTCCTGATCACCTGACCGATGGGGCTGTCGTGGGTGTAGTAGACCAGCGGCTGGCAGCGATAGGCGGGGTCGGTCGCCTGGGCTCCGTGCAGGGTGGTGCCGTGCGCCAGCATTCGCACCTCGCCGCCCAGCGCCTCCACCGTGGTCGTCGATTGCTTGAGCACCCCGAAGAAGCTTCGCCAGGTCTTTTGGGTCTCCGTTCGGTCGGACACCTGCTCCGCGCCGAATGACAGCATGGCGATCACCGCGAAGAACACCAGGCCGTGGCCCCGCACCATGAAGGCGGCGATCATCGAGGCCGCGAACAGGGCGTAAACCGCCAGGCTGATCAGTTCGTTGCGGGCGTAGCCGCCAAACCCGGGGCTCCAGCCTGCGACTTTCATGTCCAGTACGATCGGCGCGGCCACGGCGCAGATCACGCCCAGGATGAACATGCCCCACGTCCAGGCGCTGTTGCGCGCCTCGTTCCAGGGCCGCGCCAGGCAGGCCAGCGCCAGCACCAACGGATACTCCCAGACGTTGTCGAAGATGACCGGGGCGAGGAAGGCGTTGAAAGCCCCGCCGACCACGCCGCCCAGCGACATGCAGAGGTAGAACTCGGTGAGCCGCGACGGGTGCGGACGTCGCGCCACCAGCGCCTGGTGGCACATCAGCGCAGTCAGGAAGAAGCAGCCCAGATGCACGGCCAGCTGCATGATGAGCAGGCTGGACCGGAAGGGCAGCAGCATGGCGCAGCCGGTGACCGCAGCGGCCTGCAGCACCAGGGTCACGTGCCGCCCCATGATCGGGCGGGCCTGGAAGGCGATGATGAAAGTCAGCAGATAGAGCGCCAGCGGGGCCACCCACAGGAAGGGCGCGGAGGCCACATCCGTGGAGAGGTGGGCCGTCACGCCCAGCATCAAACTGCAGGGTATGGCCGCCAGCGCGATCCAGCGCTGCCGGTCCTTCCAGGTCACCGGCGCCGCCGCAGCGGTGTCCTTGGCCACGGCTGGGGTGGGCGCCGTCTCGCCCGCTCGGGTCGCGGCCGTGGCAAGGCCGATCATCAGCAGGCCGAATCCCGCACCGGCCTCCGTCAAACCAAGACGCGGGCCGGCCCGCGTCGACAGGGGCTCGATCACCGCGGGATAAGCCAGCAGGGCCAGCAGACTGCCCA
>CANJKG010000130.1 GCA_947474775.1 Caulobacteraceae bacterium
CGGCCCCGGGGACGCGGGCGGCGGCGTCGGCGCCCAGGCCGACCAGACTGGGAATAGTGTCATGGTGGAATTCGTGCAGGCCGTGGACGATGATGCCGCCGCCCACCCACAGCATCGCCGCGGTGCCGACGGTGGACAAAAACGCCATCAGCTTTGGCATGCCCGCCACCAGCCCCCGCCCCAGCGCGCGGGCGGCAGAGGTCTTGCGATTGGCAGCCATGTGCAGGCCGATGTCGTCCATCTTCACGATCAGGCCCACCACGCCGTAGACACCGACCGTGATGAGGACGGCGACCAGCGCCAGGGCGGCGGCCTGGACCGGCAGCGGCCGCTGGGCCACGTCGGCCAGCGAGATCGCCGTGATCTCCGCCGAAAGGATGAGATCGGTGCGGATCGCGCCCGCCACCTTCCTGGCTTCCAGCTCATGCGAGGCCAGCGCCAGCTCCTCCACATCGTCGCCGGGCTCGTGGCCAATGCGCGCTTCCACGATCTTCTCGGTGGCCTCGTAGCAGAGGTAGGCGCCCCCCAGCATGAGCAGGGGAGTCACGACCCAAGGGGCAAAGGCGCTGAGCAGCAGCGCACCCGGCAGCAGGTAGAAGAACTTGTTGCGCAGCGAACCCAGCGCGATCTTGAAGACGATCGGCAGCTCGCGGTCTGGCGTGAAGCCCAGGGCGTAGGCCGGCGTGACAGCCGTGTCGTCGACCACCACCCCCACGGCCTTGGAGCCGGCCTTGCCGGCGGCCCCGACCACGTCGTCGACGGAGGCCGCGGCCAGCTTGGCGATCGCGGCGACATCGTCCAGCAAGGCGACAAGGCCGGAAGCCATATCCTGGAAACTCCACTCTCGTTCCACGCCAACGCCCAGGTCGGCCAACCGCTGCTAGCTGGGGCGTAGCCGGCGGATTGTCCATGATGCCTTGAACGGAGAGATCGCGCCGGCCGCAGACGACGCCACGACCAGGGCTGGGCCGCGGGATTGAGCCCTATCGCAGCCCGAAGAACGCCAGGACGGCCAGCACGACCACGACCAGTCCGACTATGTAAATGATACGGTTCATTCTGCGCTCCTGTTGGTCGTGGAAAACCTGGTTGGGACAAAAGTTCCGCACTCTTGGAATTGTGATTGAAGCGAAGCCGTACGCCGGCGGCTGATGTGAAGGCTGAACTCGTCAGCTACCCGGGCTCGCAACCCCTTGTGTGGCCCATATGCCACACTACATCGGTAGGGTCGGACGTTGCGCTTGATCAAGGCGACGGCCGCGGATCCGCTTACCGAGGGATTGCATGAACATCGACCTGTATTCCGACCGCGCCAAGCAGGCCATCCAGTCGGCCCAGAGCCTGGCGCTTGCCAGGCGCCACCAGCAACTCGCGCCGGAACACCTGCTTAAGGTGCTGCTGGAGGAGAAGGACGGCTTGAGCCGCACCTTGATCCAGAGCGCCGGCGGACGCCCCGACGAGGCCGACGCGGCGTTGGACGCCGCGCTGGGCAAGATACCCAAGGTGGAGGGCGGCGCCGGCCAGCTCTACATGAAGCCGGAGACCGCCAGCGTGTTCTCCGAGGCCGAGGCCGGCGCCAAGGCGGCCGGCGACGCCTTTGTCACCACCGAGCGGCTGCTGATCGCCATCGCCAAGGAAGGCGGCGAGGCGGCCAAGGTCCTGAAGGCGGCCGGCGCGACCGAGAAAGCCCTCGAGGAAGCCGCCAAGGCTGTCCGCAAGGGCAAGACCGCCGATAGCGCCTCGGCCGAGGAAGGCTACGACGCGCTCAAGCGCTACGCCCGCGACCTCACCCAGGCCGCCCGCGACGGCAAGCTCGATCCCGTGATCGGCCGCGACGAGGAGATCCGGCGCACCATCCAGGTGCTGTCGCGCCGCACCAAGAACAACCCGGTCCTGATCGGCGAGCCCGGCGTCGGCAAGACCGCCATCGTCGAGGGACTGGCCCTGCGCATCGTCAACGGCGACGTGCCGGAAGGCCTGAAGGACAAGAAGCTGCTGAGCCTGGACATGGGTTCGCTGATCGCCGGCGCGAAATACCGCGGCGAGTTCGAGGAGCGACTGAAGGCGGTGCTGAACGAGGTCACCGCCGCCGAGGGCTCGATCATCCTGTTCATCGACGAGATGCACACCCTGGTGGGCGCCGGGAAGAGCGAAGGCGCCATGGACGCCTCGAACCTGCTCAAGCCCGCCCTGGCGCGCGGCGAGTTGCACTGCGTGGGCGCCACGACGCTCGACGAGTATCGCAAGAACGTCGAGAAGGATGCCGCCCTGGCGCGGCGCTTCCAGCCGGTGTTCGTCAATGAGCCGACGGTGGAGGACACCATCTCCATCCTGCGCGGCCTGAAGGAGAAGTACGAGGTCCACCACGGGGTGCGCATCTCCGACAGCGCCATCGTGGCCGCCGCGACCCTGTCCAACCGCTACATCGCCGACCGCTTCCTGCCGGACAAGGCCATCGACCTGATGGACGAGGCCGGCAGCCGCGTGCGCATGGCGGTGGATTCCAAGCCCGAGGAGCTGGACGAGATCGACCGCCGCGTCGTGCAGCTCAAGATCGAGCGCGAGGCCCTGTCCAAGGAGACCGACCAGGCCTCCAAGTCCCGGCTGGAGAAGCTGGAGGAGGAGCTCGACGACCTGGAGGGCCAGTCCGCCGAGATGTCCGCCCGCTGGCGCTCGGAGAAGGACAAGGTCTCCTCAGCCGCCCAGACGCGTGAGGCCCTCGACCGGCTGCGCGCCGAACTGGTCACCGTCCAGCGCCGGGGCGACCTCCAGCGCGCCTCGGAGATCGCCTATGGCGAGATCCCGACGCTGGAGAAGCGCCTGGCCGCCGAAGAGGAATCCCAGGCCGAGTCCGACCCTCTGAGCCCCGAGGTGGTCGACGCCGAGCAGATCGCCGCCGTCGTCTCCCGCTGGACCGGCGTCCCCGTCGAGAAGATGCTGGAGGGCGAGCGCGACAAGCTCCTGCGCATGGAGGACGGCCTGCGCGCCCGCGTGGTCGGCCAGGAGGAGGCGCTGGTCGCCGTCTCCGACGCCGTGCGCCGGGCCCGCGCCGGACTGCAGGACCCCAACCGCCCGATCGGCTCGTTCCTGTTCCTGGGCCCCACCGGCGTCGGCAAGACCGAGCTCACCAAGGCGCTCGCCGAGTTCATGTTCTCCGACGAGCAGGCCATCACCCGCCTGGACATGAGCGAGTACATGGAGAAGCACGCCGTCTCGCGCATGATCGGCGCGCCTCCGGGATACGTCGGCTATGACGAGGGCGGCGCGCTCACCGAGAGCGTGCGCCGCAGGCCCTACCAGGTGCTGCTTTTCGACGAGGTGGAGAAGGCCCACCCGGACGTGTTCAACATCCTGCTGCAGGTGCTGGACGACGGGCGGCTCACCGACGGCCAGGGCCGCACGGTGGACTTCAAGAACACCATCATCATCATGACCTCGAACATGGGTTCGGAGTTCCTGGCCGCGCTTGGCGACGACGACGATGTCGAGACCGCACGGCCTGGCGTCATGGAGGCCGTGCGCCGCCACTTCCGGCCCGAGTTCCTCAACCGGATCGACGAGATCATCCTCTTCAAGCGCCTGGGCCGCGCCCAGATGGACGACATCGTACGCATCCAGCTCAAGCGCGTGGAGAAGCTGCTCGCGGACCGCCGCATGGCCATCACCCTCGATCCCGCCGCCCTCCACTGGCTGGGCGAGCGCGGCTACGATCCCGTTTACGGGGCCCGTCCGCTCAAGCGCGTGATCCAGAAGGAGCTGGTGGACCCCATCGCCCGCAAACTGCTGGCCGGTGATCTCGATGACGGCGCCGTCATCGTGGTCCGCGCCGGCGAGGACGGCCTGCAGATCGGCCGGGCGCAGGTGCATTAGGTCTAGCCGTCCCGGTTCACGGGGAAGCCGCGCGTGCCTTTGGGAAGCGGACCTCACATGCCCTTGCTGGCGGCCGGTAGGCGGGCGCGCCCTAGTGGGGTCTTCCCCCGGCTCGCAGGTGGTCGAGGTAGCTCGACAGCTCGCCTACCCACCTGCGCGAGACGGCCGAGTCTGAAACGTCCGCGGCTTGCTCAAGCCCGGCGCCGATGTCGGTGATCATCTGAAAGCCGAAACCGCCGCCGGACCCGCGCAGATTGTGCCCCAGGATGGTCACAGCCTGGAAGTCCCCGCAGTCAAGCGCGGCGAGCAAGGCGATGACATTCAGTCGGCAGTTTTCCAGGTAGGCTGGCGTTCGGTCCGCCAACCTCTGAGCCGCGCGGGAAACGCCCCCGACCGAGGCATCGGGCCCTTGCAACGCTGGCGTCTTGACCGCCGAGTGGTCCTTGATCGCCTGCAGAAGCACTTCCTGCTTTATGGGCTTGGACAGGTAGGCGGTGCAGCCGGCCGCAAGGCAACTCTCCCGATCCCCCTTCAGGGCCGACGCCGTCAGCGCAATGATCGGTGTGGGCGCCCGGTCGTTGGCTTTTTCCCACGCACGGATCGTCCGGGTCGCCGTCAGCCCATCCATGGCTGGCATCTGGCGGTCCATCAGGACCAGGTCGTAGCGCCCCTCCTGGAACATCTGACACGCTAGGACGCCTGTTTCGGCCACGTCGACCAGGTAGGGTGTGTCCTCAAGGTAGGCGAGCGCGATCGTGCAGTTGTCGGGCGAATCCTCCGCCATGAGAATGCGCAGCGCGGGGAGCGGCGCGGCCGGGCTGGCCCCGACCGGCGCCGCCACCGGGCCCTTGGCCAAGGTCGAGACCTCGAATGGGACGGCGAAGCCGAACAGGCTGCCCTCGTGTATCTGGCTTTTCACCCATATGCGGCCGCCCATCAGCTCCACGAGACGGCGCGAAATCGTCAATCCCAGTCCAGATCCGCCAAACCGCCGCGTGGTCGAGGAATCCGCCTGCGTGAACCGCTCGAAGACGCGATCCAGCTTGTCGTCGGCGATGCCGATCCCGGTGTCGGTGACGGTGAAGCGCAGGGCGGTCGGGACCGCTGGGTCGCCATCGGGCTCGACCCGCAGCGACACGCTCCCGGCCTGAGTGAACTTGATTGCGTTGCCCAGCAGGTTGAGCAGCACCTGGCGTAGGCGAGTGGGGTCGCCGACAAGGTCGTTGTTCACGTTCGGTGCGATCTCGCAGACCAGGGCCAGCGATTTCTCCTGCGCCCGGGGAGCGACCATCTCCATCACCTTTTCCAGATGATCGCCCAGGGAAAAGCCGGTGCGCTCCAGGTCGAGCTGCGAGGCTTCAACCTTGGAGAGATCGAGGATGTCGTTGATCAGGTTGAGCAGGTTGTCGCCGGACCGGCGAAAGATCTGCACGAACTTGTCCTGCTCAGCGGTGAGCGCGGTCTTCGCCAGCAGATCGGCGATCCCCATGATCGCATTCATCGGCGTGCGGATTTCATGGCTCATGCTGGCCAGGAAGTCGGACTTCGTGCGGCTTGCGCTCTCGGCGGCCGCCTTGGCCTGCTGGAGTTCCAGTTCGAAGCGCTTGCGCTCCGTGACGTCGCGGGCGGCGGCGAACACGCCCTTCAAGGTGCGGCTCCGGTCGTAGAAGGTGGTGGCGTTATAGGAGACGACGGTTTGTGTGCCGTCGCGGGCCCGCGCGGTGAGCTCATAGTCGGTGACCGATTTCTCGGCGAGCACCTGCCTGATGCCGGCTTCGGCGCGCGCGGGGTCGGTGAAGCAGTCCTTGAATGGCGCCCCGATCAGTTCGTCCCGCGTGGAGCCGGTGAGGGCTTCCATCTGCTTGTTGACGTCGGTGATGATGCCCGCGGGATCGGTGGTCATCAGGGCGTCGATGTTCGATTCGATCAGGGAGCGGGTGTAGAACTGCTGGTCCCGCAGCCGCTGGTCGGACGCCTTCTGCTCCTCCTCCACCAGCTTGCGCGCGGTGTTGTCGGTGCCGATCAGGAGGTAGCCGATGATGGTGTCCTGGGCGTCACGAAGGGCCGTAACCGACACCACCGCCGGGAAGCGGGTCCCGTCCTTGCGGATGTAGGTCAGCTCGTAGATATCCTCGATGCCGCGCGAGGCCTTGAACACCAGGGCCTCGAAGCCGGGCGTGATCGGCGTGCCGAGTTCCGCGCTCAGCGCCCCGGCCCGCGCGATCAGTTCCTGCGGGTCGGAAATGTCTGCCGGCGTGATGGTGTTCATCACTTCCGACGCCCCGTAGCCCAGCATCGGCTCGGCCCCGACGTTGAAGATCTGGATGACCCCCTTGGCGTCGGTGGCGATGCTGGAGAAGTTGGCGCTGTTGAAGATCGCGCTTTGCAGGGCGCCGGCTTTCAGCAGAGCCGCCTCGGCCTCCTTGCGGGCCGTGTTGTCGGTGCCGATCAGGAGGTAGCCGATGATGGTGTCCTGGGCGTCGCGAAGGGCGGTGACCGACACCACCGCCGGGAACCGGGCGCCATCCTTGCGGATGTAGGTCAGCTCGTAGATGTCCTCGATGCCGCGCGAGGCCTTGAACACCAGGGCTTCGAAGCCGGGCGTGATGGCGACGCCCATTTCGGCGCTGAGCGCCTCGGCCCGGGCGATCAGCTCCTGCGGGTCGGAAATGTCTGCCGGCGTGATGGTATTCATCACTTCCGACGCCCCGTAGCCCAGCATCCGCTCGGCCCCGACGTTGAAGATCTGGATCACCCCTTTGGCGTCGGTGGCGATGCTGGAGAAGTTGGCGCTGTTGAAGATCGCGCTCTGCAGGGCGCCAATCTTGACGATCGATTCCTCGGATTGGAATCCGCCTCCCACATCAAGGGGTTCGCCTGTCGGGGGCGCCAAGCCCGTCTCGTCGTCGGAATTGGGGATCGGGTATCCTAACTCAAGCGCGCACAGCCGACGTGCGCTGCCTAACCCTTCAGCTGAGAATTTGTTCCATCGAAATTCCGAGCTGTTCGGATGAGTAGGGCTTCTGGAGAAACTGGCCGCCCGGAACAAACTGAATTTCCATCTCCGCGGTGAGGGGCGTTCCAGACGTGTAGAGCACGCGCAGTTCAGGGCGCAGAGCTAGGGCCTGGTTCGCGACCTCGTACCCGCCGAAGGGCAATTCGTTCAGACGCATGTCCACGAACAGGGCGTCTATCAGGGCCGGCGCTGTTAGGTGGGCGAGGGCCTCGCGAAGGTTGCAGGCGACCAGCGCTTGATGCCCTAGATCCTCCATCGTCCATTCGGCGCTTTGCCGAATAAAAACCTCGTCTTCGACGATGAGGATCAAAGCCATCGGGCGCCCATCGACCCCGGAACAGGTGGATGGGTTCGCAGATTTCCCGAAATCCGCCGCGCGCGGACAATACGCCTCGACGCACCCGACGCCGAGCCCGGATTGGCCATTTCATCGCCCGCCGAACGGAACGTCTAGCTAAACCAGTCATGCACAGCCATTGCGCCCTTTCGGCCTATAGCGATAGGACGATTTCTCAGGACGGGGCGGCAGGCCAAAAAAATGTCGCTCGATCAGCCGATAGCCATAACGCCCCGTCTACGGGAAAGGCGGGCTACAGCTCCGCCGCCACCGTCCGCCCTCGCGCGGTCACCACGCGGCGCATCAAGGCCACGCTGGGCCCACTCGCGCCCACAGGCTTGGCGATGGTGATCACGAACCAGCTGCCGTTGGGCAGGCCCGCGAAGCTGAACCGGTCGGCCGTGTCGCAGGTGGTCCGCCGTATATAGGCTGAATAGTCGCCTTCATTGCCCGGCGGCGTGCGCGCGCGGACCTCGTCGGTGGGCAGGGCCGCCCGATCGGTGGAGGCGTAGAGGGTGCTCATCCGCTGCCGCGTCCACGGCGTCTCCGGCGTCAGGATCACGCTGGCGCCAGCGCAGGTGAACCGCGTCGGCCCCTGGGCGTATCCCACATGGCCGCTGACGCCGTTGCGCCCGGGCGCCTGCGACCAGACGAAGTCCTCGGCCCGGAAGGTGGTGGCGTTGGCCAGCGGGCCTGGCGGCGGGGGTCCCATCGCTCCCGGCGTGCAGGCGGCCACAAGGATGGGAAGCGCGGCGAGCGCGATAAGGCGGCTGGGCGACATGGGCCCAGCATAGGCCCTGGCGTCTGTGGCCGAAAGAGGGCGAGGGGGATGTGTCATCGGAACATCGCTTGACCGCGGCGCGCCGCCTGTGTTCGCTGGCTTCCACGATCAGCGAAACGACGCGACGGAGCGCCCCATGGCCCACACATTCGAGATCTACAAGGACAAGGCCGGGGAGTTCCGGGTGCGCTTCAAGTACAACAGCGAGACCATGTTCTCCACCGAGGGCTATTCTTCCAAGGCTTCCGCCAAGGCGGCCATCGAGAGCATCAAGAAGAACGGCCCCGCCGCCGAGACCGTCGACACCACCGACTGAAGAACCTGGCCTTCGCCCGCAAGAGGGAGAAGGACACGGCCTTAGTCGTCCCCACGCGGCCGCCCGCGCATTGCCTTCACCCCCGACCGCTTGGTCTTGCCCTCCAGGCGCCGGAGCTTCGAGGCATAGGTGGGCTTGGTCTTCTTGCGCGGCGGGGGCGGCGGCTCGGCGGCCTTGCGGATCAGGGCCACCATGCGCGCCTGGGCGTCCTGGCGGTTCATCTCCTGCGAGCGGTGGGTCTGGGAGACGATCACCACCACGCCTTCCTGGGTAAGCCGGCTGCCGGCCAGCCGGTAGAGCCTGGCTCGCACCGGCTCCGGCAGCGACGGCGATCCCCGCACGTCGAAGCGCAGCTCGATGGCCGTGGAGACCTTGTTCACATGCTGCCCGCCCGGCCCGGACGCCCGCACAGCCCGGGCCACCAGCTCGTCGTCCTGCAGCGAGATGCGCTCGTCGATCTCGATCATGGGGCAAGGATGGCGCTATTCGCGCCGGCTCGAAAGCGCGGCTTCCCTTGACCTTTCGGCAAAAAAACGGTGGAAAGCGCGCGCTTCGCCGGAAGGTTCTTGCGCGGCGGGCAGGCCTTCCAATCGTTCAGGAGAACAACCATGCGCGTCTACTACGACCGCGACGCCGACATTTCCCGCATCCTGGACAAGAAGATCGCCATCGTAGGCTATGGCTCCCAGGGCCGGGCGCACGCGCTCAACCTGAAGGACTCCGGCGTCAAGAACGTCGTGGTGGCCCTGAAGGAAGGCTCCGCCACCGCCAAGAAGGTGGAGGCCGACGGCCTGAAGGTGATGAGCGTCGCCGACGCCGCCAAATGGGCCGACGCCCTGATGATCCTGGCGCCGGACGAGCTGCAGCGCGGCATCTACAATTCCGAGATCGCGCCCAACATCAAGGACGGGACCGCCCTGATGTTCGCCCACGGCCTCAACGTCCACTTCAACCTGATCGAGCCCAAGGACACCCTCGACGTCCTGATGGTCGCCCCCAAGGGCCCGGGCCACACCGTGCGTGGCGAGTACCAGAAGGGCGGCGGCGTGCCCTGCCTGATCGCCGTCCACCAGAACGCCACGGGGAACGCCCATGACTTCGGCCTGGCCTATGCCTCGGCCATCGGCGGCGGCCGCTCCGGCGTCATCGAGACCAATTTCCGCGAGGAATGCGAGACCGACCTGTTCGGCGAG
>CANJKG010000131.1 GCA_947474775.1 Caulobacteraceae bacterium
GCCCTCGCCCAGCAGCGCGCCGCCGAGGCCCTGGAGCCGCAGACCGCCTCCACCGCCGCGGCGCTGGTATTCGTCTTCGCCCTGGCCCAGGGCGCTCTGGTGCTGGGGGCCGCGGTCATGGCCTTCAGCTTCCGCCTGCCGAACTTCGGCCGCGCGAACCCGGCGTCGGCCTCGGCCGCCGGCGCTCGCACGGAAGCGTCCGCCGCCTTCCCGCCACCGTCCCGGGCGGAGCAGCTGGCCTACGATCTGCGGCGCGATCAGGCCCAGGCCGTAGCCCGCGACCGCACCCTGCAGGTCGCTTCCGCCGCCGCGCCATCCACGCGCGGCCGCACCGCCGAGTTCTCGCCAACCCCGCGGCTCGGCGACGCCTACCGCCGGCCAGCCATAACCCCGCGGCGCAGCGGAGCAGCCCGATGAAAGGCCTCCTGCCCCTGGCCATCGCACTGGCCCTGGCGACCCCCGCCGGCGCGGTGTCGCCGCGGCCCGGCCCGGGCGATCCCCGCAACCAGGTTGTGGATTACGACCCCATGGCCGTGGTCGAGGTGCAGGCCGTCCTCGGCTACCAGCTGTCCGTGGAATTCGATCCGCTTGAGCGCATTGAGAACGTGGCCATCGGCGACTCCCTGGGCTGGCAAGTCACGCCGAACCGGCGGGCCAACATCATCTTCCTCAAGCCCATGGCGGCGCGGCCCAGCACCAACATGACCGTGGTCACCAACCTCCGCCGCTACAGCTTCCAGCTGTCGGTGCGAAGATCCGCGCACGCCCGGAGCATCCCATTCAGCGTCACCTTCCTCTATCCTGCGCCAGCCATGGCCCTGATCCCCGCGCCGCCGCCGGAGCCGCCGCCGCAGGCCCGCAACCGCGACTACAGCTACGAGGGCTCCGCCAAGACCCTGCCGGTCCGCGTCTTCGACGACGGCGAAGCCACCTATTTCGCCTTCAAGGAGGGCGAGGACCTGCCGGCGATCTACACGCTCGAGGCCGATGGCTCGGAAGCCGTCGTGAACAGCTACCAGAAGCAGGGTTTCGTGGTGGTCTCCCAGGTCGCACGCGGCTTTGTCCTGCGCCGCGGTTCTGAGGCGACGAAGATCTTCAACGACCGCTACCGCGTCGAGGAGGCCTCAAGCGTGAGGGCCCGGCCAAAGCAACCTTGGTGGCGCCGATGAGCGACGACAAGCCCGACCTCAGCCCCGTCTTCGCCCGCGCGGAGAAGCTGCGCCCCAAGGTGAAGGCCCCGGACTCGCCCTGGACCCTGCCGCTCGGCCTGGCGGGCGTCGCCGTGCTTGGCATGTTCGTGTTCAGCGCGCTCTCCAGCGGACGCGACGCCAGCGCCCAGGCTCAGCCGACCCCGCCCACGAAGGCGGCCCCGCAAGCGCCGGCTCAAGCCTCCGCGCCGCCTCCAGCGCCAGCGCCAGCGCCGATGCCGCAGGCCACAATCCCGCTGACGCCACAGCCCCCGATCGGACCGGGCGCGGAGGCCTATCTCCGCGCGCCGACGGTGGTGGTCGACCTCGCCCAGCCGACCCAGATCGCCCAGGCGACAACCGCCGCCCCCGACACAATGGCGGGCCCGCCGGCCCCGGCCTCACCCGAGGAGGGCCGCCTTTCCGCCGACGAGCGCTTCGCCGCGCGCGCGAGCGGGGCGACTCCCGACGCCACGCGCGCCTACCAGATGCGCAACCTCACACGGATGGTGACCCAGGGGGCCGTGATTCCAGCGGTGCTGGAGACGGCGATCGACTCTGACCTCCCCGGCGGGGTCCGCGCCATCGTCAGCCGCGACGTGAAGGGATTCGACGGCTCCAGGGTGCTGATCCCCCGGGGCTCGCACCTGATCGGCCAGTACAAGAGCGCCGTCGCCATCGGCCAGACCCGCGCCTTCGTGATCTGGACCCGCCTCATCACGCCGCAGGGCGTTTCCATCGACATCGGTTCGCCGGCGGCCGACCAGCTCGGCCGCGGGGGCCTCTCGGGCGAGGTGGACAGCCATTTCTTCCGCCGCTTCGGCGCCTCGATCCTGCTGTCGGTGCTCACCACCGGCCTTCAGGCCGCGGCCGCCAATGGGGGCGGAGACGTGGCCCTGATCATCGGCTCGCCCACCCAGGCGAACCGGGTCGCCGAGATCGCCCTTCAGAAGCAGATCGACATCCCCGTCACCATCCGGGTGAAACAGGGCACGCCCTTGCAGGTGTTCGTCGCCCGCGACCTGGACTTCTCCGGCGTCACCCCATGACCGTTCCCGCCAACGTCTACCTGAGCGCCTATCTCGCGCCGCTCTCGCCCTGGCTCTCGCGGCCGGACGTCACCGACCTGCTGATCAACCGCCCAGGCGAGGTCTGGGTGGAGACCATCGGCGGCGCCATCAGCCGCGAGCCCGCCGACGAGCTCACGGAACAGGCCCTGCAGCGCCTCGCCCGCCAGATCGCAGCCGCCAGCCATCAGGGCGTCAACCGCGAGCAGCCGCTGCTCTCCGCCGTCCTGCCGGAAGGCCAGAGGGTCCAGGTCTGCGCGCCGCCCTGCACCCGCGGCGGCCTGGCCATGGCCGTGCGCAAGCACGTCATCTCCGACCTCTCAGTGGATGACCTGGCGCGGGACGGCCTCTTCACCACCACGGAGCGGGCGGACGCCGGCAAGCAGACGCAAGCCGATCTCGAGCTCGAGGCCATCCTGCAATCCGGCGACACCGCCGGCTTCCTGCGGGCCGCCGTGCGCCACCGCAAGACCATGGTCATCTCCGGCGGGACGGGCACCGGTAAGACCACGCTGCTCAACGCCCTGGTGAAGGAGATCGGCCGCGGCGAACGCCTGGTGGTCATCGAGGACGTCCCGGAAATCCGGCTGGAGCACCCCAACAGCGTCGGCCTGGTGGCGGTGCGCGGCGAGCTGGGCGAGGCGCGCGTCGACGCCGATGCGCTCCTGGGCGCGGCGCTGCGCATGCGTCCGGACCGCATCCTGCTGGGCGAGCTGCGGGGCAAGGAGGCCTTCGCCTTCCTTCGCGCGGTCAACTCCGGCCACCCCGGCTCGATCACCACCGTCCACGCCGACACCCCGCAAGGCGCCCTCGATCAGATCGCGCTGCTGGCGCTGACCTCCGGCGTGGATCTCGGCTGGGACAAGGTGCAGGCCTATGTGACCCGCGTGATCGACGTGGTGGTGCAGTTGGACCGCACCTCGGGCGCGCGCCGGCTCTCCCAGGTGCTGTTCCGCCCGCGCGCCAGCCAGGTCTGACCGCCGCGGCGCGCCGGAGCGGAGGGGAATTGGCGCCCCTCCGCGACAGGGAAGATCAGAAGGTGACGCTCGCCGAGAGGCTGAAGGTCCGCCCGGCCTTGTAGGTGTTCACGTCCACCCGGTTGGCGCCCGACTTCTGGTATTCCTGGTACTTCCGGCCGGTCAGGTTGCGGGCCTCGAACTTCACCTCGACGGTGCGTCCGATCACCTCGAAACCCTGGCGGGCGACGAAGTCGATCCGGAAGCCGGGTTGCTCGAAGATGTCGGGCTGCCCGGTATTGGCCAGGCCGCGGCTTGTCACCCGCTCGCTGGCGTAGTTGATCAGAAGCGTCTGCTGCGAAAGGCGGTCGCTGTCCTCGAAACCGATTTCGACATTGGCCACATGCTCGGACTGGCCCGTCAGCGGCGCGCCGTCCCGGAAGAAATCGGTGGCCAGGGTCGAACTCGCCGCGAAGACGGCCACAGGATCGCCGGCCTTCACGCTCAGTTCGGACTTCGAATAGGTGTAGTTGCCGGTCACCAGAAGACGCCGGGTGGCGAAGAGGTCGCCCTGCATCCAGTCGGACAGCTCGAAATACTTCAGGGCCTCGAGTTCGACCCCGTAGAGCTTGGCCTTCGGGGCGTTCGCGAAGCTGGTGGTGAAGGTCTCCCCAACGACATAGGATTCGATCGGGTTCTCGATGTTCTTGTAGAAGCCCGCGGCTGACACGCGCTGTCCGGTGGCGAAATACCACTCGTAACGGACCTCGGCGTTGGTCAGTTCGCTATCGACCAGCAGGGGGTTCCCGCGATACTGGCGGTTGCTGTCGGGGTCGAAGTAGAACTGGAAGATAAGCTCGCGGAACTGGGGCCGGGCCAGGGTCTTCGACGCGTTGGCGCGAAGCTGCATCCCGGGCTGCATCTCCCAGGTCAGGGTCGCGGCCGGCAGCCAGTAGCTGTTGTCCAGGTTGGTCGCCGCGGTCGATGCGCCGGGGATGGTGAACACCTGGATCGGCGCGACCACCTCCTTGGCGGTCTCGTAGCGGACGCCGACGTCGAACTTCAGGTCCTCGAGGACCCGTCCATTGACCTTCGCGTAGGCGCCGTGGTTTTCGAGCGTGGCCAGGAAGGCAGGGCTGCCCTCGTTCGCCTCGATCATGGTGATGCCGAAGTTCCGGATGACCGACGGCTGCAGGAGCAGGTCCGGCCGGAACAGGTCCACCCCGCCGGGGAAGGTGTTCGGCGCCTGGAACTGGAAGTCGCGCCGCGAGCTCGTGCGGCGGGTGTCGGCATAGGCATAGCCGACGGTGGCCGTCAGATCGGGGGAGAAGCGGTAGGAGACGTCGGCGCCGCCCGACCAGAGACGCTCATCCAGGTTGGAGAAGCTGATCTTGGCGTCGCCGTTGTTGCCGTTGTTCAGACGGTTGACGAAATACCGGCCGAACGGGTCGGCCGCCGCGTTCGTGCGCACGTATTCCAGGAACAGCTCGTAGGGAGCGTCCCGCTTGGTCTTGGCGTAGCTGGCGCGCAGATCGACGTCGAGGTTCTCCATCGGCTTGAACTCGCCGACGAGTTGGGTGTTGATCAGCTGCCGCTCATACCAGGAGGTGTCCTGCGAGAGGTAGTCGACCTTGGTGCCCTTGCGGTTGCCGACGCCGAGGCGGGAATGCTTGATGGTGTCGTGGATATAGAGGTTGGTCCAACGGATCTTGTGCTCGTTGGTCTCGCCGAATTCATAGGCCAAGCCGACCAGGCCGTTCACGATCATCCGGTTGTCGGTGGTCACCCGTCGGAAGTCCGACTCCAGATCCTCCAGGTCTCCCTGAAGCGAGGTCTGGTTCACCGCGTCGCGCGTCACCCACCGGTTGCTGTAGCCCAGCGCGCCGATCAGGCCGAGGCTGGAGCCGTCCAGGTCGAAGGACTTGGCGCCGGCGATGTTGCCGGAGAAGTTCGCCGGCAGGTTGTTGTCTTTCTGCAGGACGGCGTTGCGCGCATTGACCAGCTCGCTGGCGATCGCCGCCGTGTTCACGCGACCTGAGCTCAGGCGCTCGCCGCTGGCCAGGAAGGCGGCCAGCGCCGGCGGGACGTCGCGGGCGCCGTTGTCGTAGCCGGTCCAGTCGGTCTTGCCGCCGTAGTAGGTGTAGCCGAGCTGGTTGGTGGTCTCCGAATCGGCCGACACGGAGGCGCCCATGCTGAAGAAGCCTTCCTGGGGGATCGACCGGGTGGTGAGGTTGATGACCCCGCCGCCGAACTCCCCGGGGAAGTTGGGCGAATAGCTCTTCTGCACGAGGGCGGACGACACGATGCTGCTGGGGAAGAGGTCCAGCGGGACCACGCGCTTCAGGGGCTCAGGGCTCGGAAGTGGCGAGCCGTTGAGCAGCGCCAGGGAATAGCGGTCGCCCAGGCCACGGACATAGACATAGCCGCTGCCGACCAGGCTGAGGCCGGTGAGGCGCGTCAGCGCGCCGGCGATGTTGCCTTCGCCGCTACGCTGGAGTTGTTCCGTCGACAGGACCGAAAGCACCTGCGAGCCGCTCTGGACGATGTTGGCCCGCCGGCCGATGACCACCACCTCCTCGACCGATCCCGGGATGGAGACCTCGGTCTCCTCTCGCCGGGGCGCCGGCGGTTGCGTGGCCGGCGGTTCCGCCGCGGGCGGGGCGGAAGCCTCGGCCGGCGCGGGCTGTTCAGCGCCATGCCCCAGCGTGGGCGCGGACAGCGCGGTGGAAAGCAGCAGGAACGACGTAAGCCTAAGCCGCCGCTTGAACATTTTCCGATCCCCCTCGGGAAGCAAGCTGGTGGATAGGGGGCCGCCGTCGCCGGCGTCCCCCTATCCGGCTAAGTCTGGCGGCTGATCAGTTGGTCGGCAGCGAGGTGCAGGCGCCCGAGTTGCCGGTGCCGAAGTTGACGGCGGTGCTGTTGCAGGTCCAACCCGTGTACCAGGTGTCGGCCGCGTCCTTCACGGTGCCGATATTGGTCACCGCAGCGAAGAAGGCTCCCAGGCTGGCGACGGTGAACACCGGGACCCCGGTCTCGTTCGAGCCGTTGATGAACAGGCTGGTGAAGGTCGGCGTGAAAGTGTCGCGGTTGTTGTTGGAGCCGGCGCCGAAGAACCCGGTGACCTGGGCGGCGGTGTAGCCGCCGGTGCCGAGGAACTTGGTGGCGTTACAGTTGAGGACGACGGAGTGCGCCGTGAGGGTGGCCGGCGTGGCGCCCGAACCGTTCATGCGGATGCATTCGTTGTTCGGGGTGTTGATGACGCCGTTGACGATCGTCACATCCGAGTTGCCCCGGAACAGCGCCGCGGCCTGGTCGTTGGCCTCGTTGTTGCTGCTGACCGCCGGCTGGAGGGCGACGAAGTTGGAAACCTGCAGCTTGGTGCGCGGCGTGTCGGTCTCGAAGCCGTTGCTGTCGATCTCGAACAGGGCGTCGCCGGCGCCGGAGCGCTGCGCCAGGATGGCGAACTGGACGTCCATCTGGGCGCCGGTGTCGACGTCGAGGCTGTCGTCGTCGGCTCCGACGGCGATGTAGTATTTCAGGCTGGGCGAGCCGCCGAAGTGCTCGGAGCCGTCGTCGGAGCTGTTGTAGCTCATGATGTGGGTGAGCACGGTGGCGGAGCCCACGCCCTCGGTGGTGAGGGACTGAAGCTCGATATTCGCGCCCAGGACGAAGCCGGAATAGCGGATCTGCACGAAGGACATCCGGCCGCTGTTGTCGGCGTTGTTGGCGCCGCCGAACCGCGCCGGGTCGGCCGCGCCCTCCGTCTGGCGTTCGCAGGTGCCCGCGGCCACCGAGCCGGTGGTGCAGTCGGTGATCCGGCCGCGGCCCATGAGCACCACGCCGCCCCATTGGCCCTGGGAGGTTTCGGTGTTGAGGCCGAGAACGTTGTCGCGGCTGGTGAAGATGATCGGCTGCGTGGCCGTGCCCACCGCGTTGATCCGGTTGCCGCGGTTCACCGCCAGCCAGGACTGGCCCGTGCCGCCGAAGATGATCACGCCCGGATCGATGTTCAGGACGACGTTGGTGTCCGCCGCGCTGGCGGTGAAGCCCCCGTCCGTGCCCACGTCGACGCGGCTGGCCAGCTGGTAGAGCAGGCCGGAGACCTTCGTCAGCCGGATCGAGCGGTTGATTCGCGCAGGCAGGGTGCAGACGCGGTAGGAGCCGGTGGGCCCCGTGATGATGCCGTCGTCCTTCAGGCCCTGCGGATCGTCGATGGTGGGGCAGCCCGCCGCCGCGGTGACTGTACCGGGCGCGGGCCCGGGGTTGGTCCCGCCGCCGCCGGTCGTGGTGTTGGTGATGGTGACGTTGCCGCCGGTTCCCGGCGACGCGATATCGTCCGCTCCGCACCCGGCAAGCGCCAGCGCGCTGAAACTCGCGAGGATCAGGTTCTTGTTAAGCTTCACGGGAGGCCCCTCTCTTCCAGCCGGCAGGACGTCCAAAAGGGCGTCGCGATCAGGGCTCCTTAGGTAGAGTTTGTGACACTTTTTTTCTGCGACACGGCGGAACCGCCCGGCTTAGGTCACATCGATCAAAAGGCCCCCTCGCGCGTGCGGGCGCTGCTCCCTAAGGCTCAGGCCGGCGCCTGGGGCTTGAACCCGCCGAGGTCGCGGAGCAGCCTTACTTCCCCGCACATTTCATCCATACACAGATCAAATTTCACAAAACCATAGCAACTATCTGCGCATTTACTCCCTTTCGCTGCGTCGAGACCGCGATTTGCACAAATCCTTTAAAAACCCATCACAAAAGCATTGAACGGCAAATATAGTCATTGGGCTTCACTATTTGACAGGTGGGGCAATGACGAACGAACAAGACGTGAACGTCTACAGCGACGGCAATCTGGACGCCAATCCGTCGTCGAATCCCAACCTCATGAGCGTCGTCGAGGCCCGCTATTCGCGGCGCTTCCTCCTGTGGAGCGGGATGGCCGCCACCGCCGCCATGCTCACGGCCTGCGGCGACGACGACCAACCGGTCAACACCGCAACCGCCACGGGCAGTACGGGCGCCAGTTCCGGCAAGGTGATCACCCTCACCGGCGCCTCCAGCGCCGCCGCCAGCACCGGAGCCTGGACCCAGACCTCCGGCCCCGCCGTCAGCCTGACCAACGCCTCGTCGAACACCGCCACCTTCCTGGCTCCGAGCGTGGCCAGCGCCACGCCGCTCGGGTTCCGGTTCACGGCGTCGGGCCAGAACGGGCAGGCCGGCACGGCCGACACGACGGTCACGGTCGACCCAGCGCGTATCGACTTCGCCGCCGTCCCGAAGAACCTCAACGACATCGTGACCGTGCCCGCGGGCTACAATGTCACGGTCCTCTACCGGCTGGGCGACCCCATCGCCGCGACGACGCCGGCCTATGCCAACAACGGGACCGACACCACCTTCTCGCTGCGTGCGGGGGACCACCACGACGGCATGTCCTTCTTCGGCCTGGCCGCCACCGGCACGGCCCGCGACGACACCAGCAACACCCGCGGAGTGCTGGTGCTGAACCACGAGAACATCAGCCAGCGGTATCTGCACCCCAACGGGGCCACCACCACGGGCGGGGTTCGCCCGGAGGCCGAGGCGCTGAAGGAGATGGAGGCGCACGGCGTCAGCGTCATCGAGGTGGTTCAGACCAGCGGAACCTGGTCCTACGTCCAGGGCTCCTCGCTCAACCGGCGGATCACGCCGCTCACGCCCGTGACGTTCCGCGGGCCGGTCGCCGGCTCCCCCCTGCTGCGCACTGCCTTCTCGCCTACCGGGGTGGCTGGCCGCGGCACCATCAATAACTGCGCCGGGGACCCGAGCCGCTGGGGGACCTTCCTGACCAATGAAGAGAACTGGGCCGGCTACTTCCGCCGCGCCGCCACTGACGCCCGGACCGCCAAGGAGGTTGTCGCGTTCAACCGCTATGGCATGACGCAAGGCGCGGCCGGCAACTACGGCTGGGCCACCGTGACACCGGCCGACCCCTCCAGCACAATCTATTCACGCTGGAACGCCTCGGCCCTGGCCGGCCCGGCCGACGGCACGGGCGATTTCCGCAACGAGCCGAACCAGTTCTGGCCTGCCCCCGAGGGGTGATCCATCTTCAATGTTAGTTCATGGCGGCCTCTGACGCCAAGGGTTGGGTGGGCGAGCGCGCGCTTTCCCATCGAGCTGGCGGGCTCGCCCACGGCACGATGCCGCC
>CANJKG010000132.1 GCA_947474775.1 Caulobacteraceae bacterium
AGCACGAAGTTGGCGTCGGCCTCGGCGTTGGAGTCCTCCTCGTAGTCGAGGTCGAGCACCGGGGTCCCGTTGAACACCCCGCAGCTGATCGCCGCCACCTGGTCGAGGATCGGGTCCTTGGTGATCAGGCCCTCCTCCATCATGTAGCGGGTGGCCAGGCGCAGGGCGACCCAGGCGCCGGTGATCGCGGCCGTGCGCGTGCCGCCGTCGGCCTGCACCACGTCGCAGTCGATGCTGATCTGGCGCTCGCCCAGGGCCTTCAGGTCCACCACCGCGCGCAGGGAGCGGCCGATCAGCCGCTGGATCTCCTGGCTGCGGCCGGACTGCTTGCCCGTCGCCGCCTCGCGCTTGCCCCGCGTGTGGGTGGCCCGCGGCAGCATGCCGTACTCGGCCGTCACCCAGCCCTGGCCGCGGCCGCGCAGGAAACCCGGCACGCCCTCCTCCAGGCTGGCGGTCACCAGCACCTTGGTGTGGCCGAAGCCGATCAGGCAGGAGCCCTCGGCGTAGCGGTTGACACCTGTCTCGAAGGTGACGGGCCGCAGCAGGTCGGGCGCGCGCTCGGATGGACGCATGGGGCGGGGTTCCTTGGACTTGAGTGGCGGCTTGCGCGGAGAGTGGCCGCGCTTATCCTAGATGGCGAGGGTCCAGTCCATGGGCCGAGCCAGAACCCACGGGCGACCACGTGAGCAGTCCCCTATTCGCCCGCGGCCCCTCCCTCGCGGAACTCGACGAGCGCGCCCGGGAGATCTTCCGCCGGATCGTCGAAGGCTATCTGGAGACCGGCGAGCCGGTGGGCTCGCGCACCCTGTCCAAGGCCGGCATCACCCTGTCGCCGGCCTCGATCCGCAACACCATGCAGGACCTCACCCAGCTGGGTCTGCTGGGCGCGCCGCACGTGAGCGCCGGGCGGCTGCCGACCCACGCGGGCCTGCGACTGTTCGTGGACGGCCTTTTGGAGGTGGGCGACGTGGGCGAGGACGAGCGGAAGTCCATCGAGGCCCGCCTGCAGGCCCACGGCCGCAACTACGAGGACGCGCTTAACGAGGCCAGCGCCATCCTGTCGGGCCTGGCCGGCGGGGCGGGCGTGGTGGTGACGCCGGTGCGCGACGCCGGCGTCAAGCACGTGGAGTTCGTCTCCCTGGGCCCTGACCGCACCCTGGCCATCATGGTGTTCGAGGACGGCACGGTGGAGAACCGGCTGATCCGCCTGCCCGCCGGGGTGACGCCCTCGGCGCTCATGGATGCCTCGAACTTCCTCAACGGCCGCCTGCGCGGCAAGACCCTGGTGGAGGCCCGCACGGACCTGCGGGCCGAGCTGGACCTCGCCCGGCGCGAGCTGGACGAGACCGCGGCTGGCCTTGTGGCCGACGGCCTGGCCGCCTGGGGCGGCGGCGATGCGGAGGACCGCGCGCTGATCGTGCGCGGCCGGGCCAACCTGATCGACCAGGGCCATGCCGCCGAGGATCTCGAGCGGGTGCGCTCCCTGTTCGAGGACCTGGAGCAGAAGGAGCAGCTGATCTCCCTTCTGGACGGGGTCCGCGAAGGCCAGGGCGTGCGCATCTTCATTGGCGCCGAGACGCGGCTTTTCTCGCTTTCGGGTTCCGCTGTGATCGCCGCGCCCTATATGACCGGGTCGCAGCGGGTGCTGGGCGCCATCGGCGTGATAGGACCCGCGAGATTGAACTATGCCCGGATCATCCCGTTGGTGGACTACACTGCAAGGGTGCTCAGCCGGGTGATGAACACGTGAGGGTCGAGTCAGAGATGTCCGAGGATAAGTCCTTCGAAGAGGCGGAGGCCGAGGCCGCCGAGCTGGATGAGCTGGAATCGGCCAGGGCCGAGGCCGCCGCGCTGAAGGAACAGGTGCTGCGCTTCGCCGCCGAGGCCGAGAACACCAAGCGCCGCGCCGAGCGCGAGGCCAACGACGCGCGGGCCTATGCGATCCAGAAGTTCGCCCGCGACCTGCTGGGTGTGGCCGACAACCTGGCCCGCGCCATGGCCGCCCGCCCCGCCGAGGGCGACGCCGCGGCGGTGAAGAACTTCGTGCTCGGCATCGAGATGACCGAGAAGGAGCTGCTCACCGCCTTCGAGCGCAACGGCCTCAAGCGCATCGACCCGCAGAGGGGCGAGAAGTTCGACCCCCACAAGCACCAGGCGATGATGGAGCAGCCAGGATCCGATGTGGCCCCGGGCGCGGTGATCCAGGCGCTGCAGTCGGGCTACGAACTGCTCGGCCGCTTGGTGCGGCCCGCCATGGTCGTGGTCGCCGCCAAGACCTCCGGGGCGGCGGCGCCCGGAGCCGGCGAGCCGTCCCTCGGCGCCGCGGAGGCGGCTGCCGAGGCGTCGAGCGCCTATGGCCACGAGACGGACGAGGCCGGCGGCGCCGTGGACACCCGAGCCTGAGGACTCAGCCGGCTCGCTTGCCTTCTGGGAGAACCCGGTTCCCTGGATTCGCCTCTCAGGCGACGTGTGTTGACTTCATCTTTCGTTAGCCTTCCTGTCTGCGACCAAGGAGCGGCGGTGATCCGTCGCGGGCTCTTGGAGGCAAACAATATGCGCAGGTTCGCGATTTCGATGGCCGCTTCGGCGGCGGTTCTGGCGGCGGGCGCCGCCCATGCCGCGCCGGCGACGATGTACTCGACCAACTTCGACATATCGTCGCTCTATGCCGGCGTTGGCGTGGTCCAGGCTGGTCCGGGCGCGATCGGGAACTTCGGCGCCAACAACTACGGCGGGGCGACCGGAAACTTCCTCTACAACGACACCATTGCGCCGCAGATGACCACCTGGACGCTGTCGAACCTGCCGGGACACACCTCGGTGACGGTCGATCTGACGCCGATGTTCATCGACTCCTGGGACAGCACCAACGGCAGCCCGGCGCCCGACTATTACGACATCTACTTCGACGGGAACCTCGTGCTGCGGATGACCTCGGCCAACGCGTCGGGGAATGTCACCGACCTCGGCCCAGGCGGTGTGAGCACCTACTTCGGCAACGTGTTCTATGGCGGCTACAACGAGCGTATAGCCGACATCACCGCGCTCACCATCGGCCATACCGGCTCGAGCTTCGTCCTGGGCATCCAGGCCAGCGGCAGCGGCTGGCAGGGCGGTGGCGACGAGAGCTGGGGCGTCGACAACATCAACATCTCGGCCGACCTCCGCTCGGTCGGCGGCATCCCCGAGCCCGCCACCTGGGCGATGATGATCGTGGGCTTCGCCGGCGTGGGCTCCGCGCTCCGCAGCCGCCGCAAGGCGCTCGTCGCGGCCTGAAGCCTCTCTCCAGACGAGCCTGAACGCCCCGCCCGCAAGGCGGGGCGTTTTCGTTTGCGGTGGACGGGGTCGGGCGGCCCCTTCCCCGTCCCCGGAATTTCGCTAATGTCGCAAGTCCCTTCCACCGGGGGGCGCGGAGCGGGGTCGCTTCGTGCGGTGCGGACCGGACGCAGAGAAGATGAAGCTGACGATCGAACGGGCGGCGCTCCTGAAGGCGCTGGGCCATGTGCAGAGCGCCGTCGAGCGGCGCAACACCATCCCCATCCTGTCCAACGTGCTGCTCTCGGCGGAGCGGAACGCGCTGAGCTTCTCGGCGACCGACCTGGACATGGAGATCATCGACGAAGCGCCGGCCCAGGTGGACCAGCCTGGCCAGATCACCGCGCCCGCCCACACCCTCTATGAGATCGTCCGCAAGCTGCCGGAGGGCGCCGACGTCTCGCTGAGCTTCACGGGCGAGGACCCGCGCCTGACCGTCTCGGCGGGCCGCAGCCGCTTCAACCTGCCCGTCCTGCCGGCCGGCGACTTCCCGGTGATGAGCGCCGACGGCCTGTCCGGCCGCACCGCCGTCGACGTCTCCGACCTGATCCGGCTGATCGACAAGACCCGCTTCGCCATCTCGGCGGAGGAGACCCGCTATTACCTGAACGGCCTTTACCTCCACACCGTGGTCGAGGACGGGGTGACCAAGCTGCGCGCCGTGGCCACCGACGGCAGCCGCCTGGCGCTGGCCGAGATGATCGCCCCCGAGGGCGCCGCCGGAACCCCCGGCGTCATCGTGCCCCGCAAGACGGTGGGCGAGGCGCGGCGCCTGCTCGACGACGCCGGCGAGAGCGTGGAGCTGCAGATCAGCCCCCAGAAGATCCGCTTCGACTTCGGCGGCGCGGCGCTCACCTCCAAGGTCATCGACGGGGCCTTCCCCGACTACGGCCGGGTGATCCCCAAGGACAACACCCGCGTGGTGATGGTCGACGCAAAGCTGTTCGCCCAGGCCGTCGACCGGGTGGCCACCATCTCCGCCGAGAAGAGCCGCTCCGTGCGCATGGCCATCGAGGCCGGCCGCGTGGTCCTGACGGTGCGCAACATGGAGGCCGGCCAGGCCGTCGAGGAGCTGGAGATCGATTACGACGGCGACCCCTTCGAGCTGTCGTTCAACGCCCGCTATCTGCTGGACATCACCGACCAGATCAGCGGCGAGGCCATGGAGCTGCGCTTCGGCGGCCCCAACGACCCGGCCCTGGTGCTGGACCCGGTGGACGCCGACGTCCGCTACATCCTGATGCCGCTCAGGGTCTAGGCCCGGCGGCGCGATCCGGGGCGCGGCATGGACTACCGCACCGACCTCGGCCCGATCACGCTGTGGGGCCAGCTCTCCGCGCCGGCGAGGCGCCCGGTGGTGTTCGGCATCCGCGGGCTGTTCCCGCCTGTGGACCACCTGGAATGGCTGGCGGGCGCCCTGGTGGCGCTGGGCGCCGCGCGGCGCACGCCGGTGGCCTCGCTGGTGCTGGCCGAGCCCTTCCTGCGCTCGCAGCCCATCTGGGCGCTGGACGAGTGCGTCCGCCGCTTCGCCCCCATCGGCGAGCCCCACTGGCCGGCCTGGACCGAGGAGTTCCTGGAGACCGCGACCGGCGGCCTCGACGCCCGGCCGCTGCTGGAGGGCCTGACCACACCCACCCACGTGGTGATGGGGGCCGTCCCGCTCGACCCCCGCCGCCAGCTCACCCGCCTGCCGAGCCTGGCCGGTGAGGATGACCGCGCCCTGTGGGCCGCCTCGCCCAACGTCACCACCTATGTCTGCGAGGGCGCCGGCCACGACATCGCCGCCGAGGCGCCGAAGCCCCTGGTCACCGTGCTCAGGCGGGCGGTGGCGGAGGCGTGAAGGCGTCTAGTGCCCGTGGCTGCCTTCGTAGACGCCCGGCGCCAGGAGCTCGCTCTCCGGGCCCTCGCTGCCGGCCGGCAGGACGAAGCGGCGGTCGCAGTAGGGGCATTCGACGAAGGCGGCCTCGCCCATCTCCAGCCAGACCCGCGGGTGGCCCAGCGCGCCGCCGACGCCCTCGCAGGCGACGCGGCCGGAGCGCACCACGATGGTCTCCGGCGCGGGCAGGTCGGAGGTCAGCGCCGGCTTGGCGGGCGCGGGCTCGACGGTCTTGGGGCGGCGCGGAGCCATGGGATGGACCTTTGATCCGGAGTGATCAGGCCCTAGGTATGCGGGCGCGGCATTCGCCGTCAATCGATGGAAAGCGCATGGACCTGCCGGAACACGCGATCGAGGCGAAAGCGCTCGTCAAGACCTACGCCGCGACCAAGACCACGCCCACCATGCAGGCGCTGAGGGGCATCGACCTGGCGATCCCCCGCGGCTCGATCTTCGGCCTGCTGGGCCCCAACGGCGCCGGCAAGTCGACCTTCATCAACATCCTGGCCGGGCTGTGCCGCAAGACCTCGGGCACGGTCAGCATCTGGGGCCGCGACATCGACCAGCGGCCCCGCGACGCCCGCGCCGCCATCGGCGTGGTGCCCCAGGAGATCGCCGCCGACCCCTTCTTCACCCCGGCCGAGACCCTGGAGATCGCCGCCGGCATGTACGCCGTCCCTAAGGCAGAGCGGCGCACCGCCGAGCTGCTGGCCGCCATGGGGCTCTCCGACAAGGCCAAGGCCTATGTCCGCCAGCTCTCCGGCGGCATGAAGCGACGGCTGATGGTCGCCAAGGCCATGGTCCACAACCCGCCGGTGCTGATCCTCGACGAGCCCACCGCCGGCGTCGACGTGGAGCTGCGCAAGCAGCTGTGGAACTATGTGCTGGAGCTGAACGCCAAGGGCGTGACCATCGTGCTCACCACCCACTACCTGGAGGAGGCCCAGGAGCTCTGCGACCGGATCGCGATCATCAACCGCGGCCAGGTGGTGGCCTGCGAGCCCACCCCGACGCTGCTTGCGCGCATGGACACGCGTAAGGTGCTGGTGACGCCCCAGGAGCCGATGGCGGCGGCCCCCGCCCTGGCCGGATTCGACACCCAGCTGCTGCCCTCCGGCGGCTTCGCGGTCAGCTACCGCACCGGCCAGTCCAGCGTCGAACAGGTGCTGGCCGCCATCCGCGCCGCTGGCCTGCACATCAGGGACATCTCCACCGAGGACCCCGACCTGGAGGATGTGTTCGTCTCCCTGACCTACGCGGCGGAAGGCGTCTGACCGAAGCCAGCGGTCACGGAAACAGCGACCCGATATCCGCCCACCGGTACGTCACTTCCTGCACCAGCGCCCCGCCCGGACCCCGTTCCCTGCGCGGCGGATCGGCCACGCCGCCGAGGTGCTCGTAGAATCCCCGGGCCGTAAGGTTGTCCCGCAGCACCGAGATCGCCAGCGACGCCGCGCCGTTCGCCGCCATGGCGCGCGCCGCGCCTTCCAGCAGGCGGCGCCCCAGGCCGCGCCCCTGCGCCGCCCGCAGCAGATAGAGCGTGGCGATCTCCGCCTCGCCGGCAGCCCCGGAGCGCGAGGGCCCGCCCTCGGCATAGCCCACGATCCCGCCGCGATCGGCGACCACCAGGGTGACCGCATCCTTGGGCGGGGCGCGCAGCAGCCTGGCGAACCGCCGCGCATGGGCCGGCTCCGACATCCGCGCCAGGAAGCCGTCCGGCAGCAGGCCACGATAGCTTTCGCGCCAGGCGGCCACATGCACCCGCGCCAGGTCCTCGGCGTCGGCGGGGCCGGCCGGGAAGACCAGGAATCCCAGGTCCCGCTGCAGTGGCGCTTCCTTCATCCATCCACAGCTTGGGATGGCGCCGCCCCGCTTCAAGAGGGTGACCGACTCGCCGCCCCCCTTTAGTTTGATCAGCTTGATGAACGCGCCCTCGCCCCATACGGAAATCGATCCCGCGGCCGGCGCCTCACCGGTGATGGCGCAGTTCTTCGAGGCCAAGGCGCGCCAGCCCGACGCGCTGGTCTTCTTCCGCATGGGCGACTTCTACGAGCTGTTCTTCGAGGACGCCCAGAAGGCCGCCGCGGCGCTCGGCATCACGCTTACCGCGCGGGGTCAGCACGGCGGGGCGCCGATCCCCATGTGCGGGGTGCCGGTGCACGCCGCCGAGGCCTATCTCGCCAAGCTGATCCGGGCCGGCTTCAAGGTCGCCGTCTGCGAGCAGATGGAGGCGCCCGCCGAGGCCAGGAAGCGCGGCGGCAAGTCCATCGTCCACCGCGACGTGGTCCGCGTGGTGACGCCCGGCACCCTCACCGAGGACGGCCTGCTGGACGCCCGCGGCGCCAATCGCCTGGCGGCTATCGCCGTGCGCGCCGGCCAGGCGGCGGTGGCCAGCGTGGAGCTCTCCACCGGCGAGGTGGAATGCCTGGCGACGGGCGTCTCCGGCCTGGCCTCGGCGCTGGCGGCGCTGGGACCCTCCGAGATCCTTGTCCCCGACCGGCTGTTCGCCGACGAGCAGGTCTCCGCCGCCCTGAAGTCCGCCGGCGGCTTCGTCCAGCCACTCCCCCAGGCGCTGGCCGAGCCCTCCGCATCGGAGGCGCGGCTGAAGCGGCTCTACGGCGTCGAGACCCTGGACGGGTTCGGGGCGCTCACCGGCGCCGAAATCTCCGCCCTGGGCCTGATCGCCGCCCACCTGGAGACCACCCAGGCCGGCAAGGTCCCGGCGCTCACCACGCCACGCCGCGCCGGCGAGGCCGACGTGATGGCCATCGACCCGGCCACCCGCGCCAGCCTCGAGATCGACCGCACCACCGGCGGCGCCCGCGAGGGCTCGCTCCTGGGCGCCATCGACCGCACGGTGACCGCGCCGGGCGCGCGCCTGCTGGCCGCCCGCCTGGCGCGCCCCCTGCTCGACCCGGCGCTGATCGACGCGCGCCTGGACGCCGTGGCCTGGTTCTGCGAGCGCCGGCCGCAACGCCAGCGCCTGCGCGAGGCTCTGAGGGGCCTGGGCGACATGGCCCGCGCCCTGTCGCGCCTGGCGCTAGGGCGCGGCGGCCCCCGCGACCTGGGCTGCCTGCGCGACGGCCTGGCGGTTGGGGAGGCGGTCACGGGCCTGTTCGCCGCCGCCGACCCCCTGGTGGTCCCGCCGCAGGAGATCGCCGACGCCCTGCGCGCCCTTACCCCTACGCGCGACGCCGACCTGGCGCAGTTCCGCGAACTGCTGGTGCGCGGCCTCGGGAACGACCTGCCGGCGCTGGCCCGCGACGGCGGCTTCGTGGCCGCCGACGTGCGCCCCGAGCTCGACCAGGCCCGCGCCCTGCGCGACGACAGCCGGCGGGTGATCCTGCAGCTGGAGGCCCGGCTCGCCGCCGACAGCGGCGTCGCCCTGAAGATCCGCCACAACGCCGTCCTCGGCTATTTCGTCGAGACCACCGCCAAGGCCGCCGAGCCGCTGTTCGCCGCCCCCCTCAACGCCACCTTCATCCACCGCCAGACCCTGGCCAACCAGGTCCGCTTCACCACCGTCGAGCTGGCCGAGCTCGATGCGAAGATAGCCCAGGCAGCCGAACGCGCCCTGGCCATCGAGCTGGAGACCTTCGAGGCCTGGCGCGAGGCCGCCCGCGAGGTCGCGCCCGCCCTGCAGGCCGCCGCCGAGGCCGCCGCCCGCCTGGACGTGGCCGCCGGCGTCGCCGAATGGGCCGACGACGTGGGCGCGGCCCGGCCCAGCGTCGACCGCTCCACCGCCTTCGAGGCCGAGGCCGCCCGCCATCCGGTGGTGGAGGCGGCGGTGAAGCGGGCCGGCGATCCCTACACCCCCAACGACTGCCGCCTGGACGGCGCCGGCGCGGGCGGGCCCCGCCTGGCCATCGTCACCGGGCCGAACATGGCCGGCAAATCCACCTTCCTGCGCCAGAACGCGCTGCTGGCCCTGCTCGCCCAGGCGGGCTGCTACGTTCCGGCCAAGCGCCTGCGCCTGGGGGTCGTCGACCGCCTGTTCAGCCGGGTGGGCGCCGGGGACGACCTGGCCCGCGGCCGTTCCACCTTCATGATGGAGATGGTGGAGACCGCCGCCATCCTGTCCCAGGCCACCCCGCGCTCTCTGGTGATCCTCGACGAGATCGGCCGCGGCACCGCCACCTACGACGGCCTGGCCATCGCCTGGGCCTGCGCCGAGGCCCTGCACGAGACCAACCG
>CANJKG010000133.1 GCA_947474775.1 Caulobacteraceae bacterium
CCTCGCAGGTGGCGGTCGCCTTTGTGCCCTTCACCTCCAGCACCCCGGACCTGGTCGTGATCAGTTCCCCGGCCCGGTCGGTGACCTTCAACGACCCCGGCCCACGCCTCGAAGGCGCGGGCGACCTGGCCTTCCCCGATGGCTCGTTCCTCTTCATCGGCGGCACCGGCGCCGACGCCTCGACCGGCGCCTCCACCGCCGACGGCCTCTACGGCGGCATGGGAACCGACACCCTCAACGGCGGCGACGGCTCCGACGTGCTGCAGGGCAACCAGGGCAACGACATCCTGAACGGCGGCCTGGACAACGACGCCATCTACGGCGGGCAGGACAACGACACCATTGCCACCGGCGACGCGACGATCCGCGACTTCGCCAACGGCAACCGCGGCGACGACGTCATCACCGACGGGTCGGGCGCCGACATCCTCCTGGGCGGCCAGGGCAACGACACCATCACCGCCAGCAGCGGCGGCGACTTCCTGAACGGCAACCTGGGCGACGACAGCCTCACCGGCAGCACCGCCGCCGAATCCTTCCTGGGCGAGGACGGCAACGACACCCTGGTCGGCGGCGGCGGGGCCGATTCGTTCAACGGCGGCGCGGGCGACGACGCGATCACGGGCGGCGCGGGCGCCGACACCGTGGATGGCGGCGACGGCAACAACAACGTCATAGCGGCGGCCGGGGCCAACCTGATCGTCGTGGGCGGCGGCAATGACAGCGTCACCACGGGCGGCAGCGGCGACACCGTCACCCTGGGCGCGGGCAACGACGCCTTCACCGACACCGGCGGCGCCAACGTCATCAGCGCGGGCGCGGGCGACGACACCGTCAGCCTCACCGGGTCCGGCAACGACAGTATCGACCTGGGAGTGGGCGCCGACGCCTTCACAGACGCGGGCACGGGCTTCAACACCCTCATCGGCGGCACGGGCGCCGACAACATCCTGTTCAACGGGGGCGGCAACGACAGCGTGTCCGCGGGCGACGACAACGACACGGTCTCCACCGGGGCCGGCACCGACTCGATCGACGGCGGCGCGGGCAATGACGTGCTGACGCTTGGCGCCGGCGAGAACTCGCTCGCCGTCGGCGGCGAGGGCGACGACACCCTGTCTGTCACGGGCTCGGCCAACTTCGTCTCCAGCCTCGACGGCGGGAATGGCGTCGATTCGATCACCGGCGGGGCCTTCGGCGACAGCATCACCGCCGGCGCCGGCGCCGACACCGTCGCCGCCGGCGACGGCGCCAACACCATCACCACCGCCGCGGGCGCCGACACCATCAGCGCCACCGCGGGCAATGACAGCATCGACAGTGGCGACGACGCCGACACCATCAGCGCCGGCGCGGGCAACAACAACATCAACGCCGGGGCCGGCAACGACACCGTCGGCGCCACCGGCGGCGCGGACACCGTCAACGGCGGCGACGGCAACGACACCATCGACAGCGGCGCGGGCAACGACATCCTCAACAGCGGCGCCGGCGACGACATCATCACCTTCACCGGCCAAGGGTCCGTGGAGGCGTTGGCCGGCAACGACACCGTCACCGGTGGAGACACGGCCTCCAACGTCAATGCGGGCGACGGGAACAACATTGTCACGCTCGGCGCCGGAGGCGACAGCATCACGTCGGGGTCGGGCAACGACACCGTCACGGCTGGCAGCGGCAACAACCTGATCACCCTCGGCGAGGGCACCAACAGCTCCACCTCAGCCGACGGCAACGACACGGTGACCACCGGGGCCAGCGCCGACACCATCACGGCTGGCAGCGGGACTAACTCCATCAACGGCGGGGCCGGCGACAACGTCATCACCACCCTCAACGGGGCCGACACCATCGTCACCGCCGGCGGTATCGACACCATCAGCGCCGGCGCCGGGAACAACTCCGTCGCCGCGGGCGAAGGCGCCAACAACATCACCACCGGGGCGGGCAACAGCACCGTCACCGCAGGCTCGGCCGCCGACACCATCGTCGTGGGGGCCGGCGACAACCTGATCACCGCCAGCGAGGGCGCCAACAACATCACGGCGGGCAACGGCAACAGCACCATCACGGCCGGCTCCGGCGCCGACACTATCCAGGCCGGTGACGGGACCAACTCGATCACCGCCGGCGAAGGCGCCAACAGCGTCAGTTCGGGCACGGGGGCCGACACCATCACGGTCGGCGGCGGCGCGGACACCATCAACGCGGGGGCTGGCGACAACCTGGTCACGGGCGGCGAAGGGGCCAACAGCCTGCAGGCTGGCGGCGGCGCGGACACCATCACCGCGGGCTCCGGGGCGGACTCCATCAACGGCGGGGCCGGGAACAACAGCCTGAACGGCGGGGCCGGAACCGACACCATCAGCGGCGCTGGCGGCAACGACAGCATCACCGGCGGCACGGGCCAGGACACCATGACCGCCGGCGGCGGCAACGACGTGTTCTTCTTCGCCAGCTCGGGCGACAGTGGCCTGAGCGTGGCCACCGCCGACAACATCAACGGGTCGTCGGCAACCACCCAGTTCGAGTTCGGATTTGCCGCCGGCACCGGGACCAACTACAACGAAACCACCGCTGGCGGGGCGGACGACTACGCCGCGGCCCTGACCGCCGCCAACGTCCTCCTGGATGGGACGGTGATCTACGCCGCGGTCAGCTACAACGCCAGCGGGACCGTGGGCATTTTCGTCGACGTCAACGGCGACGGCAACGCGGACACCTCCGTCATCCTGGTGGGCGCGACCCTCGCGGGCGTAGCCCAGGGCAGCTTCCTGTAGACGCCTCCCACATTCCAGCCGGCTGGGGCCGCTCTTCGGAGCGGCCCTTTGCTTTTGGGCCTAAGCTGACGCAGATGATTCCCGCCCCGAGCGGAGGCGATAGACGTCCATGGCCGGCCCCCTGATCCTCTTCGTCACCGACGCCGGCCCGCAGGTGGGTGGCGGCCATGTCATGCGCAGCCTCACCCTGGCCGGCGCGCTGCAGGCCGGTGGCGCGGCCTGCGCCTTCGTGGCGCCGCCCTCGGTCGCCGCCCTCCTCGACGCCTTCGCGCCCGAGATGGACCGCTGGCCGGCCGCCACCACCGAGCCGGACGCCCTGCTGCGCGCCATCGACCCGCCCTTCGACGCCATCGTCTTCGACCACTACGGCCTGTCCGAGCCCGACCACGGCGTCATGGCCCAGGGCCGCCCCACCCTGGTGATCGACGACCTGGCTGACCGGCCCCTGGGCGGCGACATCGTCCTGGACTCCGGCCCCGCCCGGCGCGCGCAGGACTACGAGGGCCTGCTCTCCGGCCACGCGCGCCTGCTCCTGGGGCCGCAGTACGCCCCCGTGCGCCCCGAATTCGCCGCCCTGCGCGAGACCGCGCTCGGCTGGCGCGGCGAGCCGGTGCAGCGGTTCCTGGTCTCCATGGGCCTCAGCGACGTGGGCGCCATCACCTCCCGGGTCGCCGAGCGCCTTCGCCCCCGGGCGGGCGAGGCGGGCATCGACATCGTCCTGGGCGAGGCCGCGCCCAGCCTGCCCGGCCTCACCAAGGTCGCCCGCCGCGACCCGCGCCTGGCCCTCCACGTGGACACCCCGCACATGGCCCGGCTGACCGCCGAGGCGGACATCGGCATCGGCGCGGCGGGCTCGTCGTCATGGGAACGCTGCACGCTCGGCCTGCCCTCCCTGCTGGTGGTCGTGGCGGAGAACCAGCGCGCCGCCGCCGCCGCCCTGGCCGAGGCCGGCGCGGCCCTGGTGGTCGACGCCGAAGCCGCCGATTTCGACACCGCCTTCGACCGCGCGCTCCTGAAGCTCCTGAATGACGCGGAGGCCCGCCGCGAACTCGCCCGCCGCAGCGCCGAGCTGTGCGATGGCCAAGGCGCCGGCCGCGTGGCCGAAGCCCTGCTGCTGTTGCTGGCCGCGCGACGGGCGCAAGGTTAACGCATCCTTCGCACAGGCCGGCGATGCTCCCCACCATGGCCCAGCCCAGCGCCTCCCCCGCCGACGCCGCACCGTTCAAGGTCGCGGACGGCCTGCTGCCTCGCGCCCTGATGGAGGAGGCGCTGGCCACCCTCCGGGACCTGCTCCGCGCGGTCGGAGGCTCCGGCCCCGAAGACGTGGACGCCCTGGTGGACAGCCTTGCTGACGGGCGCCGGGACCGCCTGGGCGTGGTCTACGACGCCATGCGCGAGACCGAGGTGTTCCGCCGCCTGATCGCCGCCGAGCCCCTGCGTCAGGAGGCGCAGCGCATGGTGGGCGCCCAGCGCCTGCACAGCCCCTTCCAGCACGCCGTCTTCCGCATGGACCTGGCCGGCGAGCCGTGGCGCGGCTTCGACTGGCACCAGGATTTCCCCTACAATGTGCTGAGCGCCCGTTCCGTCACCGCCTGGATCCCGCTCACCGCGTCGGGCGCGGCCAACGGCGGCGTGGATATCGTCCCATCGGCGACCCGTAAGATCTTCCCCGTGGAGATCCGCTTCAAGCGCGACGCCGCCGGCCGGCGGCTCTCCACCCGCGACGCCTTCATCGCGCCGCCGTTCCACCCTGCCTTCGAGGCCGCCTGTTTCAGGCCGGAGCTGGCTCCCGGCGACGTGCTGATGTTCCACAACAGCGTCGTGCACCGCTCAGGCCGCAATCCTGGCCCCAGGCACCGCTACTCCATCCAGGTCCGCTTCGGCGACCTGCTGGCGCCCGACATGGTCGCCCGCGACTGGCGCCACCGCCCGGTGGACGGCTTCGAGACATTCGCCAGGCTCCACCCCGAACTGATCGCTTTCGAGGAAGACGCATGATCGCCGCCCCAATCCCTGCCGACGAGACCCTGCGCGGCCTGCTCAAGGCCCACCTCGACGACCACGACCTGATCGCCAACCTGGGATCGTTCGGGCGGCGCATGCACTTCATGAAGGCCTTCGCCCACTACGAGGTCTTCAAGCTCATCGAGGACATCCCCGGGGATATCGTCGAGTGCGGCGTCTACAAGGGCGCCTCCCTGCTCTCCTTCGCCCGCTTCCTGGAGACCTTCTGTCCCGGCGACCGCACCCGCAAGGTGCTGGGTTTCGACCACTTCAGGGGCCTGGCCGACCGCACGCCGAAGGACGGCCTGGACGCCCGGGTGGGCAATACCTCCGAGGGCTGGAACCCGGCCCAGTTCCGCGACACCCTGTTCGCCCTGGTGGACGCCTTCAACGCCGACAGCTTCGTGCCCCAGCGCCCCCGGGTGGAGCTGGTGGACGGCGACGTCTGCCAGACCGCCGGCGCCTACGCCGCGGAGAACCCCGGCCTGCGGATCGCCCTCCTCCACCTGGACATGGACCTCTACGCCCCGACGCTGGCGGCGCTGAAGGCCTTCTGGCCGCGTATCCTCACCGGCGGCGTGGTGCTGTTGGACGAATACGCCATCCGCGAGTGGCCGGGCGAGAGCGAGGCGCTGGAGGAATTCTTCGACGGCAAGCCGCCCAAGATCGAGAAATTCGGCTGGGCCTCGGCCCCCGGCGGCTTCTTCATGAAGGAATAGGCCAATGGGGCGCCTGCAGGACAAGGTGGTGCTGATCACCGGCGCCAGCTCCGGCCTGGGCGCGGCCACCGCCGTCCTGGCCGCCCGGGAAGGCGCCAAGGTCGTCCTCGCCGCGCGCCGTCAGGACAAGAGCGAGGCGGTGCTGCGCCAGGTGGAGGCCGCCGGAGCCGAGGGGCTCTTCGTGCAGACCGACGTCACCCGCTGGGCCGACCTGGAGGCCGTGGTCGTCGCCGCGCTGGAGCGCTTCGGCCGCCTGGACGCCGCCGTGAACAGCGCGGGCGTCTCCGGCCCCACGCTCACGCCCGTGGCCGACATCAGGGAAGAAGGCTGGGACGCCTGCCTCAACACCAACCTCAAGGCCGTGTGGATGGCGATGAAGTTCCAGATCCCGCCGATGCTGGCGCAGGGCGCGGGCGCCATCGTCAACGTCGCCTCGATCTACGGCTACAAGGGCAGCGACCTGGGCCACGCCCCCTACGCCGCCGCCAAGCACGGCCTCATCGGTCTGACGAAGTCCGCCGCCATCGACTACGCCGGCAAGGGCCTGCGGGTGAACGCCGTCTGCCCCGGCTACACCCATTCCGAGATGGTCGACCCCTACATGGACGCCGCGCCGGGCCTGATGAACGCCGTCGTGGCACGCCATTCCTCCATGGACCGCCTGGGGGAAGCCGCCGAGGCGGCCGAGGCCATCGTCTGGCTCTGCTCTGACGCCTCGTCCTTCGTGAACGGCGCCGCCCTCCCCGTCGACGGAGGCGACAGCCCCCGGCTCTATCGACCGAAAGCCTGACCGGAGCGCGGCGGCTACCCTACTTCCAGGCGAACACCGGCTGTTCCAGCTCCGCCACGCGGGTGATGCGCCCCGCCACCAGCTCGCGCAGCTGGTAGAGCGGCGCGGCCGTGGGCGCGTGGACGTGGCTTTCCCCCAGCTTCAGGCGGATCACCGGCCGATCGCTCTCCGGGATGGTGAGGAAGATCACCGACTCCTCCCGCCCGATATGGTCCAGGCGGAACCGATGCACGGAGGCGACCTCGGCCGCGTTGAGCGCCATCGCGGCGGTGTCCTCCAGCCAGCACACCACCGGCGTGATCACATAGCCGGACCGGGTGGCGTAGTCGTCCAGCACCCCCAGGACGTGCTCCGGACCAAGCTCCAGCCCCAGTTCCTCGTGCAGTTCCCTGAGCGCCGTCTGCTCCAGGCTCTCGTCAGGATCGCAGCGGCCGCCCGGCAGCGCCCATTGACCGGAGTGCGCCCGCAGCCTGGGCGTCCGCCGGGTGAGCAGGAACGCGGTCTGGCCGGAGCCGTCATCGGCCTCCACCAGGGTGATGACCACGGCGGAACGCTTCAGTCCGACCCCGTCGTGCGCGACCCGAGGGAAGGCGCGGCATCGCTGCGCGATCTCGTCGCGGAACGCCGTGGAGAAGGGATGGCTCATACCACCTGCCTACAGCCCCTGGACGGGCAGACAATGGAGTTGCTGGAACCGACTTAGGCCTTAAGCACCGTATTGGCCCGGATCGCCGCCGAGCCGTCGGCCGCCAGGTCGGCGCGGGTCTGGGGCAGACTCAGCGGTCCTTTCAGGGTGGCGTTCACGGCGTCGATCCCTGCGGACGGCCCCCGGCCCCGGGCGATCAGATAGCGCAGCGAGATACGCTCGTGGTCGGCCGCGTCGGGCTGGGTGCCGTGCAGGGTGCAGGCATGCCAGATCGCCGCGAAGCCGGTGTCGCCGGTGAGCACGCTCTGGCGCACCGTCTCCTGCCCGTGCCAGCCGTTGCGGTAACGCCAGAGATCCAGGCCGGTGCGTGTCAGGTCATGCGGGAAGATCGAGCCGCCCAGCCGATGGCTGCCTTCCAGCAGGAACAGCGGCGCATCGCGTCGGGTCACCGGATGCAGATAGACGTAGAGCGTCACGAAATCGGCTTCGCGCTCGCGGTGGTCGATCAGGTCCTGGTGGAAATCGATGCCGTAGAAATAGGTCACGTCCCGGTACCGGGGCCGGACATAGGCCCCCAGATTGTTCACCGGTGCGCCGTGGATGCGGGCCTTCAGCCACGGCGGCACGGCGCTGGCCGGCACGCCGCACACCACCTTCTTGTTCAACACCCGGTAGTCGGGGCCCAGCAGCGCGGTGAGCGCGTCGACGATATGGGGCGCCCGCTCCACGAAGCCGAGGCGGTGCTCAAACCACTCCAGCAGGTTGCGGCCCGGACGCGGATTGACGCCAAGGTGCTGCGGATCGGCGTCGAACTCGGCCTGCGATAGGAACAGGCTCCCGTCGAAACGGCGGGTGGCCCGGATATCGGCGAGCAGACGGGAGCAGGCGGTCGCGTCCAGCGGCTGGTCGAACCGGTGGACGCCATCGCGGATGAAATCCTCCACGACATCGCCGTCCGCATCGCCTGTGGGTGACCGCGCCGTCATGCCCATGACCGCTCTCCTTCACGCGACAGGAGGCCAGAGTCGCGTTAACCAGCGCCTAATCCAGCATGTCCCAGGCCAGCGGCTCGCCGCGCTTCAGGTCCCTGACCGCCTTACGGCCCAGCACGGCTTCCAGATGCGCAGGCGCCAGCCCCGCCCCCGGCCGCACGGAGCGCACATTGGCCGAGCTGAGCGCCTCGCCCGCCTTCACGTCGGCCGTCACATAGAGCGAGCGGCGGAACTGTAGCGATCCCCGCTCCGAGCCCACCACGTCGTAGTGCGCGCGCCCCAGCGCGGTCCAGGCCGCCTTGCAGTCGGTGACCAGGGCGGCGAACTCCGCGGGCTCAAGGCTGAACGCCGCGTCCGGCCCGCCATCGGCGCGCGCCAGGGTGAAATGCTTCTCGATCACGCAGGCGCCCAGCGCCACCGCCGCCACGGAAGCCGCCGTCCCCGGCGTGTGGTCGGACAGGCCCACGGGACAGCCCAGCCGCTGGGTCATGTCCGCCACGGTCCGCACGTTGGCGTCCTCAAGCGCCGCGGGATAGCTGGACACGCAGTGCAGCAGCACCACGCCAGCCGCCCCCGCCTCCAGCGCCGCATCCCGCGCCGCCTCGATCTCGGCCAGGTTGGCCATGCCGGTGGAGATGATCAGCGGCTTTCCCTTGCCCGCCGCATAGCGGATCAGCGGCAGGTCCACGGCCTCGAAGGAGGCGATCTTGTAGGCCGGCGCGCCCAGCCCGGCGAGCAGGTCCACCGCCGTCTCGTCGAACGGGCTGGAGAACAGGATCACGCCCCGCTGACGCGCCCGCTCGAACAGCGCCTCATGCCACTCGTAGGGTGTCTGCGCCTCGCGATAGAGCTCATGCAGGCTGCGGCCGTCCCACAGGCCGCCCTGGATGCGGAACTCCGGCCGGTCGACGTCGAGCGTGATGGTGTCGGCGGTATAGGTCTGGATCTTGATGGCGTCGCAGCCGGTCGCCGCCGCCGCGTCGATCATGGACAGCGCGCGGTCCAGGCTGCCGTTGTGGTTCCCCGACAGCTCGCAGATCACGAACGGCGGATGGCCCGCCCCGATCGGGCGGCCGGCGATCTCGATCTGTGGCGGCGTCTTGGGCATGGCTTTCGCGTCGGAGTCTAAGCCCCAGCCCCTGAAACGGGCGTTAACTCTGCCGCTCCCGCAAGGCGGCGGGAGGTGAAGACTTCACGGCAGCGGCTGCCTCGACGCGGCGTCCGCCGTCCTGCGCCGCGACCCCAGGGTGACGCCTAGCGCCACGCCGGTCCCCAGGCCCACCATGGCGACGCCGGAGAACAGGCGCAGGCCCAGGCCCAGCGCCACCCCCGCGCCAAGCGCTGCGCCCACAAGAGCGACCATTCCGGCCGTCTTCAGTTCGTCTTCCATTCGCACTCTCC